>JBBPIG010000030.1:45151-82133 GCA_038040445.1 Acidobacteriota bacterium
TCTATCCTCGATCTTCTATCCTCGATCTTCTATCCTCGATCTTCTATCCTCGATCCTCTATCCTCGATCTTCTATCCTCGATCTTCTATCCTCGATCCTCTATCCTCTATCCTCTATCCTCACGTCTCCGCGATCTCGTTCACCATCTCGGCCATGAAGGAACTGCGCACGAGCGGGCCTGAGAACACCGCCCGAAAACCGAGGCGCTCGCCGTGCTCACGGTATTCCTCGAACACCCCGGGATGGACGTACGCTTCAACAGGCAGGTGAGCCCGCGTCGGCTGCAAGTACTGTCCGATGGTGACGACGTCGACCTCGTGCCGGCGCAGGTCTTCGAGCAATTGCTTCACTTCATCGCGGTACTCGCCGAGTCCCACCATAAAGCCTGACTTCGTGAGCGCGGCTGGTGAGTGCCGGCGAGCTTCTTGAAGCACGTTGAGCGACTGCCGGTAATCGGCTTGCGGCCGCACCGTCTGATACAACCTCGGAACCGTCTCGACGTTGTGATTAAACGTATCCGGCGCCGCGTCGAGCACGGTATGAAGGGCGGCGCGGTTTCCTTTGAAGTCCGGCGTCAGCACTTCGATCTTTGCGTTAGGCAATCGGCGACGCACCGCGTGAATCGTTCTTGCGAAGTGCGCCGCGCCGCCGTCAGGCAACTCATCGCGGTTCACTGAAGTGATCACGACGTAGCTCAACTGAAGCTCGGCTGCCGCTTCGGCCACTTGTTCCGGTTCATCGCTCAATGATTCCATCGGCAGCCCGCGCCCGGTTTTGACTGAGCAGAATCCACAACTGCGCGAGCAAACGTCACCTAGGATCATGAAAGTCGCAGCGCCGCGCGCGAAGCAATCGTTGCGATTTGGGCACCGCGCTTCTTCACAGACCGTATGAAGCCGGCGCGTGCGCAGCATTTTCTTCAGCTCGTGATCGGCGTCGACGTTGCGAACCGGCTTGCGCAGCCATTCCGGCAATCGCGGCCCCGCACGTCGAATCGGCTTTTCTATCTGGATCAGCATAGCTAAACGGTTCGGGGTTCGGTGTTCGCCCTTCGGGGTTCCGGGTTCAGAGTTCCGGGTTCAGCGTTCTTGGTGAGCGACGGTCGTACTTCAGGTGTTCGCGCCTTTGATCTCACTCGATTACTCTTATCCCCTGAACCCTAGACTCCTAACCTTGAACCCTGAACCTCTGAACCCGAACCTTAGTTCCCCGTCCACGGGAAGATCATCACGCCCTTGAAGCCCTGGCTCGCAAGCTCGTTGGCAACCTGTTGAGCGTCCTCGCGACTGTTGTACGGCCCGATGCGCACTCGATAGAGCGTGTCCGAACCGGTCGGGTTTTGCGTGTGAGCGCTCGGATACTTGCGCCGAAGCTGCGACGTCAGCTCGTTGGCCTTTTCAACTGTACCGAACGAGGATCCGACTTGAACGATGTAGCGCGCGTCGCTGGAGGTTTGCTGCGGTTGAGTGTTTGAGTTGGCCGGTGCCGGTTTGACGGCCGAGGCCTGATTGGCTGAACTGGCGCCTGGCACGTTCTGATTCGTCGTGCGGCTGTTGTTAGCGTTGGCGGTTGTATCTTGCTTCACGACGAAGAGCCCCGCCCAAAATGCGCCCAGCAGCAACCCGACGCCGATGATGAAGATTGCTATGACTTGCTTGTTGCTCATCTTGATTCCTGATTCCTGGTTTCTGGTTTCTAGTTCGTAGTTCGGCCTTCAGGCGGAAGTTCGTACCCCACCGTTGTGAAAGTTGCGCCTTACAAAATTCCGCCTGAAGGCCGAACTACGAACTAGAAACCAGAAACTAACTCGTTGGTCGATCCGGCACGACGACCTCTGCCTTTGTCGCGTTCACGTTGAAAAATGCTTTGATCATATCGAGCGGGATCGGAAAGACTACGGTGGTGTTCTGCTCGACCCCGATCTCCGTGAGCGTTTGAAGATAACGCAACTGGACGGCGACGGGCTCGACCGCAATCACTCGCGCCGCAGCGAGCAGTCTCTCCGACGCTTGATACTCACCTTCCGCGTGAATGATCTTCGCGCGTTTCTCGCGTTCGGCTTCCGCTTGCCTGGACATCGCGCGCCGCATTTCCTGCGGGAGGTCCACGGCCTTGATCTCGACCTGCGACACCTTGATGCCCCACGGATCGGTGTGCTTGTCGAGGATCTCCTGCAGCCGCGCGTTGAGCTTATCGCGCTCCGACAGCAGATCGTCCAACTCCGCCTCACCAAGCACCGAACGCAACGTGGTCTGAGCAAGCTGCGAGGTTGCGTACAGGTAGTTCTCAACCTCGACGACCGCCAGAAGCGGGTTGATCACCCGAAAGTAAACAACCGCGTTGACCGACACCGTTACGTTGTCGCGAGTGATCACGTCCTGAGGCGGCACGTCGAGCACAACGGTCCGCAGGCTTATGCGAACGATGCGGTCGATCGGCCTGAAGACCAATATGAGGCCGGGTCCCTTTGGCTCGGGCAGCAAGCGTCCGAGGCGAAAGATCACGCCGCGCTCGTATTCCGGCAGAATGTTGATCACGCTGAGAATGTAGAGCAGGGCGATCGCGACGGCGATGATGGGGAGTGTGAATAGTTCTGGCATGAGGTCTCCTATTCTAGTTGCTAGTTCTCGCGAGCGAAAGGCGTAACACGACCGACGACGGACGACCGCGGACAGACCGAAGTCTGTCGGGTCATCAGTCATCGGTCAGCCGTCATCGGTCGTCGATCAAGTCTTCGCAGATGAGGCCATCTGCGATTCGATGAGCGACAAACACCTGAATCGTGATTGACTCTCCGGTAATGGAGGGCAGGCCTTTTCATACCTGTCGTAATCAGCTACCTATTCATCAACTGCTGAAGCCTTCTTCGGGATGACAGCCGCGTCCCTCTCCGCTTCGACCTCGAGCGTTAGTCCCTCCATCCCGGTCACCCGCACGCTCTCACCCGGCGCAAGGCTCATTTGCGAGCGCGCCCGCCACAACTCGCCTCGAACGAAGATCGTTCCCTCCGGAGAGATCGCGGTCTCAGCTCTTCCGGTAAGCCCGATCATTCCAGATGTGCCGGTGGTCACCTTCGATCGCCGCGCGCGAATCGCAAGTCTCAGTATGAACGTGAATATCACTCCAAAGGGAATCACGACCGCGAGCACAAGTCGGAGCGGCAGCCGCAACTCGGGGTTTGGAACGTCGATCAGCATCAGCGAACCCACGACCGCCGCGATTATTCCGCCTATGCCGAGAATGCCATAGCCTGCGACCTTCGCTTCCAACACAAACAATCCAATCGCAACCGCGATCAACAGCAGACCGGTCAGATTGATAGGCAGCATGTGAAAGCCATACAACGCGAGCACGACCGACAAAATCCCTACGACGCCTGGCACTACCGCGCCCGGATGTTGAAACTCGAAGTAGACGCACAGCGCGCCGAGCGCGAAAAGAACAAACGCGATCTGCGGATCTGCAAGCGCCATCAGCAAGCGCTGGCGAACGTTCGGGGTGATCGTCACCAACTGCTCGCCTTCCAATCGCAAGACCATCTGACTCCCATCGACTCGGGTGATTGTTCGCCCTTCCAACTGCGCGAGCAGGTCCTGCTCATCTCTCGCGATGATCTCGATCAAGTGTTTATCCAGCGCTTCACGCTCGGTGAAGGATTTGCTCTCGCGAATAGCTGACTCGGCCATCTGAGGATCGCGCCCGCGTTTCTCGGCGTGGCTGCGCAGGAACGCCGCCGCATCGTTGACGACCTTCTCGGACATGGTCTTATCCAGGTCTCGGCCTCCGGCCGTCACTGGATGAGCTGCGCCGCTGGCTGTGCCAGGAGCCATCGCAGCTACGTCGGCGGCTAGCAGAATGATGAACCCGGCTGAAGCCGCGCGCGCGCCGCTCGGCGCAACGTAGATGATGATCGGAACTCGCGAGCTGTCCATGCGCGAGATGATTTCACGCATCGACGTATCGAGCCCGCCGGGCGTATTGAGCGTGATGATCAAAGCTGAAGCGCCTTCACGTTCGGCTCGCGCGATTGCGGACGTGATGACTTCGGCGCTTGCGGGAGTGATTTGATCGTCGATCTTGAGCTCAAGGACATCCGCTCGTGCGTTAGTCGCCGAGGCAATCACTACGAGCAGCAGAGCGACGATGATTATGGTTTGTCTAAGCGCGTTCATAGCATTGCGCTCGATTGGTAAACTGGATGATTCCGATTGCAGTCTAGCACAACAGAAACGGGGTGCGCTGGGTATCGATGCCACCGGCTTGCCCGGAGCTACGTGGGCGAGCGTCGAGAACTCTTCTGCGATACCACCGGCTTCAGCCGCGTGGTCCTTCAGGTTCAACCTAGCAAGGTGCTGAGAAAGCCAAACAGAGCCTGACTAAGGGAGGTCCGAAAATCCCACCAACGCAGTTGGTGGTTCGTTTATACGCGGCCTACAAAAAAGCCCGAAGCCTGCTCTTGAATCCCACCAACGCAGTTGGTGGATCGTTCATACCCAGCCTACCTCGCTGCTCGGATTCACCTTCCGGCTGATCAGAGCTAGGTCGTATATGAACGATCCACCAAAACTGCGTTGGTGGGATTCGGGACCTCCGCCCAGTGTCCCGTGTGTAGGCTGAGTATGAACGAACCACCAACTGCGTTGGTGGGATTGTACCGGGATACTAGTGTGTCGTCGACTTTTTCAGCAGCCTGCTAGAACCTGACGCACCACGCGGCTGAAGCCGGTGGTATCGGAACCCCGGCGGTGCCATTCTAGCCTGAACCTGACGTACCACGCGGCTGAAGCCGGTGGCATCTCACGAGTTCGCGTCACGGTTCAAGCGAAGGCTCGTAGCTTGTGATGAACTCCAAAAACTTCGACACCTCGATGATGTCCTTGCCTATGAAACGTATGCTGTGCGAATCGGTGCGCTGAACGATTGACAGGTAGCTCAGCAGCTCGGACGGGCGATAAGCCTTGAAGCGCACATCGAGCTGCACGGGTTCCTTGATCTTGTAAGGTTTGAACTCTTTGATTCGTGTGATGGCTTTCTTAGTCTTCTCGCGAATCAACTGGTAAGCCGTCTCAGGCGTCAGCGTCTTCGCCGAATGAAAGCTGATCGCCCACTTCACGACCGCGCCCTCAATGTTGCCCAAAAGGCCGGTCGCTTCTTTAACGATGGCGTCATCGCCTGAAATCATAATAACCGGAACGTTGAAGTGACCGGCTATCGCCGCGTTGATTCCTGCTTCGGGCATCGAAGTCCCGTTCAAGCGAACGTCGGCGAGCCGCGCGCTCGAAATCGTATGAGCCCGCACGCCGGACATGTTGGTTGTGCTCGTGTGGTAGCCAAGGAAAATCACGCCGTCGAAGGTCTCATCGATGCCCTCCATCATCATCAGCGGGCGAGGCCACGAGCGGACTATGGTGACGTTCCTGGGGAGCCTTTCGATCAACAGGTTCTCGCCGTTGCCGTGCGAGTCGCTTATGACAATTTCAGTGGCGCCGGCCTCGAAAGCGGCTTCTGTAGCCGCTTTCACTTCTTCGGTCATGAACTCGCGGAAGCGATTGTATTCGAAGCCTTGAGGCCCGAGCTGGTCGCCGGTGACCGCCCCGACTACGCCTTCCATATCGGCGGAGATGTACAGCTTCAGTTTTCTGTTCTGCACCTTCGCCGTGACCGAACCACACAGGATCGCAACCACCAGAGCCAACAGCGTTCTTCGGAATCTCATCACCTATCCTCCTCCTTTGAGAGAGTTCGTAGTCCCGCCTTTAGGCGGAAGTTCAGAGTTCAAGCTTTAGCTTGCTTCCAGCGCTTTACGAGATCGAATCACGCAAGCTAAAGCTTGAACTCTGAACTCCTGAACTCTGAACTTCCGCCTGAAGGCGGGACTACGAACTCTTCGGACTACGAACTCTTCCGTCTCCTTATCTTTGATCTGCTTGATGGATTAGCCGGCCGTCAAAAACGGTCATCGCGACGCGGCACTTATGCAAATCGGCGGGATTCGCCTTGAATGGATCTGCGTCGAGGACAATCAGGTCCGCAAGCATCTTCGGCGCAAGCTTGCCCTTTACCTTCTCTTCAAATGACGCGAATGCTCCGGCGCTCGTATAAGCAGCAAGCGCCGTATCGACGGATACGCGTTGCTCGGGCAGCCAGCCTCCCGCAGGTTCCCCTTCGGTCGTCTGACGATTGACCGCGTTGTGAAGCCCACGCATCGGATCGACGCTGATCGCGGCGGGCCAATCGCTACTGAAGACCAATCGTGCTCCGGCTCTCTCGAGCGATCTCCAGGCGAATCCACGAGCAGCTCGCTCGGGGCCGATGGCCGGCAGCCACACGCCGTTGGTTCCCGGGTCGGCGTGAATCGGCTCCATTGAAGCCATAACACCGAGCTGCGCAAAGCGCGGGATGTCCGAAGCCGCGATCGTCTCAATGTGCTCGATTCGGAAGCGAGAGTCGTGCGGGCCGTTCGCTCTGCGCGCCTGCCCGAATGCGTCGAGTGCCATCCGCACGCCGCGGTCTCCGATCGCGTGTATGAGAACCTGAAGCCCCGCGCGATCAGCCATCATCACCAGGTTGTTGAGCTGTTCCCGGGTGTAAGCAGGACGTCCCGAGGTCCCGGGCGCGTCAGTATACGGCTCGAGCATCGCCGCGGTATGCGTCTCAATCACCCCGTCCAAAACGATCTTGATCGCACCCACACGCAGCCGCGGGCCTGAGTACGTTTTCGCCAACGACGCGACGCGGTCGATATCTGCCTGGGTAGAGCGGTGACCAACCGAGATGGCAAAAGAAACTCTCGCGGTCAACTCTCCGCGATCGAATAGTTCCTTGTATAGACCTACTTCATCGGCGCTGCCGCTGGCGTTTTGAAAGCTGGTGATTCCCAGCCGAGCCGCCATCTTTAGAGCACGCCGGAGCGCTTCGATCTTGCGTTCGCGCGTTGTCTCCGGGATTTTTGACCGCACTAATCTCATCGCGCTTTCTTTCAACACGCCCGTCGGCTGCCCCGTCTTCTGATCGATCACCACTTCGCCGTAGCCTTCGAACTTGGATTGGCCGTTGACGCCTGCAATCTCCAACGCCTTTGAATTGGCCCACGCGGTATGCCCATCATACGAAGAAAGAAAGACCGGCCGCTCACGCACCGCGGCATCGAGGTCCGCGCGACTGGGCAGCCGCTTGCCGGGCAGATACGAGTACTCCCAGCCCGAACCGGTGATCCACGACTCGTCAGGATTATCCTTCGCGAAGTCTGCTACGCGCCGCTGGATCTCTTCGAGCGAGCGAGCGCCATCCAGATCGACTTGAAAGGCTCGCAGTGCGCCGCTCAGAAAGTGAATGTGGGCATCGTTGATGCCGGGCATGGCAAACCTGCCACTGAGATCGATCTTCAGCGTGTTCTTGCCGGCAAGAGCGGCGATTTGCCGGTCGCTGCCAACCGCGATTATCGTCCCGCCGGTGATCGCGACGGCCGTCGCCCAGGGCGCTGCTTCATTGCCGGTCCATATCCGGCCGTTGGTGAGTATGAGCGTAGCTTTCCGCTCAGAAGGTCCGCGCGTTTGTGCCGGGAAAAGGCACTCAGCGTACGCGGCCATTGCGGTCAACAAGAGGCATAGTAGTACGCGACGAGCGGGGGCAAGCCACCCTTCCCGACCGGCTTCCTTCGAACGGAATCTGCCGAATCTGCCGAATCTAAATGATTGCATAAGTCCACGCATTGGAATTCGTTAAACGCCTGGTGTAGCGAAAAGAGTTCTTCAGCAATTCGTCTAAAAGCCGAGTTCCGCCTCAATCTGCCGAATGCGCGTGACAAGCTTCAGCAGTTCAGACTCGCTCACCTGTTCTCCTCGCGCGATCTCTTCGCATCGCGAGAGGAGTCCGGTCAATCCGCGCTCATCAAGCTTGGCTCGGCGCGCGGCGGCGGCCGCCAGCCTGGCGTTGTCGATCTTCGCCGGAACTGCGCTGAAACGGCAAAGCCGTTTGCGAAACTCAGAGTATATGTTCTCCATCGCCAGGTCGCTCGCCTCAGCCAGCCGCGTGATGTTAGCCATCGAAGAAACGAACTCGAGATTGGTTGTTCTTCGTTCGCTCCTGAGAGGGATCGGGCGGCCGAACCTGCGACCGTAACTGTAGACGACAAGTACGGCGATCAACCCGGCCTGAGCCATCATCCACGGAATAGGCGTGCCGCGAAAGTAAGACATCAGACCACCGCCGGGCGATGACCCGCCGTAGCCGTGATGGTATTCGTCGAAGGCGACGTTTCCCGCCGGACGCTCGGCCAACAGGTTGAGCGCGAGAATCACATTGTCGGCTTGCGAGATGCCGTTGTTGGCGACGACGTATGGATCACTCAGCAGTACCACGCGTCCTTTGCCGACCTGTGCGTCGGCGAGAATCGCAGCTTGATCGTCTCCGATGTGATACGTGGCGGCGCGGCTGTCAACCCTGACTCGGGTCGCGTAAGCCGAAAGCGCGACACGCTGGACGTTGCGAGTGAAAAGAGTTGGCTGCAACGGATGAACCGCCGACGATGAGCGGGCTTGTTCGGTATGCACTACCGCATCGCCGAGGGTCACATTGCGAATATCCCGGTCGATGATTATCAGCAGACCTCCCGCTTCAATCCATTTGTTTAGCGCGATGAATTCATCTTCGTCGGGATTGTGAGCCTTAGGCGGCGCGATGACGACGAGAGAGCCGGGCTCGTGATATTTCAGCTCGGTGAACGGCTTCTCGAAGCGCACTACGCGATAGCCGCTCTCTTCGAGCAAAGTATAGAACGCCAGGGTGCCGTAGGGAGTCGAGCGGTATGACGAGCGATCGCCTGTCAGTTCGTCTTCTTCTGTTGCCCGCGTGTCGACGAAGAAGACGAAGTTGAGCGCAACCAGCACCAGGAACAAACCGGCTATCAGCAGAATTGCGTTCGCGTTTCGTTTCATTCGTCGGTTCAGGGTTCAGGGTTCAGGGTTCAGGGTTCAGGGTTCAGGGTTCAGGGTTCAGGGTTGAAGTGAATCACTCGATCCCCAACCCGGAACTTCGAACCACAAACCCGGAACCGGGTCGTCACAACCCGGAACTCTGAACCACGAACCCGGAACCGCGAATCATTTCACATTGAACAGTGCTTGAGGGACGTCTTCCAGGAGCCAGGCGCTTCCGGCGCGATGCAACACGAACACCGCCGTGCCCGCCTGGTCTCTGCCCTCGGCCTTGACCTTGAGCCCGACATCGAGTGCCACACGATTGGAGTCGACTTGATCGGCGTGCAGTATCTCCGTCGTCCACGACGCGGGTCTGTTAACCGTTAGCCCTTGAACGAACCGCTTCAGGTTGTTCTTGATCACTAACTTGAAGAGCTTGTCCGAGTCCGGCTGCTTGATTGCCGCGTCGAGCTGAGTGATGTAAGCGCGCAGAGACTCGTCGATCTGAGGAGCAGCGCCGCCGGTTCGCTCCGCCTGTATCAACCCTTCGTGAGCCGCAACCTGCGCTGCCGCTTCATCGGCTTCGACGGCGGCCGCGCGAAACTGCCGCATTGCTTCGGCGGCTTGATTGCGCGCCATTGCCACCTGGCCGAGCGTTACTCGAGCCCACGCCAACGCCGGTCCAACAGGCGGGTCGAACTTGATCGCAGCGTTAGCTTCCGCGGCAGCGTCATCCATTTTCTTTTGCGCGGCAAGCGTTCGAGCCAGCCACGCGTGCAACACGGCATTGCGCCCGTCAACCCGAACCGCTTGTCTCAGCATTGTCTCGGCTTCCGAATATTGCGCCTTGTTGAATGTCGCTATGCTTTCATTCAACAGGGTCTGCGCAGATTGGCGGGTCGTCTTTAAGTCCCCATCCCTCGCGTCGTTGTCGTAGCTGGTTTGAATGATGAGTTTGTCCGGATCGACCTCAACCGAGACGATCTTCTCAGCGGTGGGGACCTCGGCGGTTGCGAGGCCTTCGGATTGGACCATCACCGAAGCGGTCACCTGTTTGCCCGAAGCAGTGACCGCCAGCAGCTTGACGGTGACGTCGCCCGTGCCCAGATTACGAAGATTGATCCGCTGCGTCCCCGGCTTGTCTGAAGGAAGCGGCGAGCCGACGATGATGTCCGGCTCGACGATTGACTCAACCCATTGCTGAAACAGATTGTCGACTTCGGGCGGCGCACCCTTCGTCAAAGCGGCTCGCAGATCGTCAGTCGTGACGATCTTGTTTTGCGCGCCCGAGAGTATCGCCTTAAAGGCGGCAATGAGCCTTTCGCGGCCGGCCGCTTCCGCAAGCAACCTGTATACAAGCGGTCCCTTGCCGAACACCGCCACACTGTAGTTAGGCAACAGCAAAGTCTGAACGCCTAACTCCGCATCGCGCCCCGATTTTGCGATCGGCGCGTAACTCCACCGCATGTTGGTGAACAAATCGCGGGCTGCGTCCTTGCCAAAGCGATCCTCGAAGTAGAGCGCGGCAAGATACCGCGGCAGCGAGTCGCGAAGGAACGCCGCGCTGCGAGCCTTCACCGCCGCGCGACTCTCCTGTGCGGATCGCGGCTCGCGCCCCCTCAAGCGCACGCGTCCATCAATCCATATGCGCGCGACGGCGTCGGCGAGTACTTCGACGACTCCCGCGTTGAGCGAGTCGCGGCGGAAGACTTGCTCGTTTAGCACAAGCACGCCAGGCTCTGTGAGATTTCCTGCGCGAACCGAGGATATTATTCGAAACGTCGAGCCTGGGGGCGGAGACCCAAGTGTCCTGGTGAGAAAATCGATGACGCGCCCCGCCTCCTCGCCCAGACGCGCGACGATCGCCCGCGGCTCCGCAGGCTTAGCGCCCGCCGAGACCGCAGTGATACCCGGCTGGACAAATATCTCAACCTTGACGCCCCCGTGATCGGAGCTGACCGGCTGGTCGAAGCTGCCGGCTACGACGAGAGGCTGTGAATTGAGCGGCTGTTCAAAAGTTGAGTTCTGGCCCTCGGTCCTCAGCGTGCCCGAGGATAGCGCGCGAAAGCCGGCGGCCGGCGACGCGGCGCTTACGGTCAACGTGAAGGGCGCCGTGGGTGGACCATAGAGCGTGAACGCTGTAGAGGGCGCCGGAAACCAGACTGCTTGAGGCGCCAACAGCACCTCGCCTGGATAGACGTGAATCAACGGTGTGGATTCGGCTGCCTCGATGCGGTAGCTCACCTCGACAGTGGCCGTTGCTCCCGCCGCGATCGATGACTGTGGTGTGATGATGATCTGATTAAGCGTCGTGACCCGGCGATCTTCGACGGTCTCGACCTGAGCGGGTGCGCCATTAACCTTAGCGGCGGTTACCTTGGCCAGCTTCGTAAGTCTCAAATAGAGCTTTGGCTTCGGCGCCTGGCCGGCGTTGGATATGCTGAGTTCCGCTCGCGCATCGACTGCGCTGGCGGCGGTGTCGATGCGCAGGTTGATGTTGTAGCGATCGACTTCAACTTCCTGCGCCGCCGCGCTGACTGATAGGGCTGCGGTGATAAAAAGGACCGGGAAGAATCTTTTGAGCATCATTAGTTTCTGGTTTCTGGTTTCTAGTTTCTGGTTTGTAGTTGCTGGTTCTCAGTGGTCTACCAACTCTTAACCAGAAACCAGAAACTAGAAACCAGAAACCGTTCTACGCGTCATTGCAAACTATCGCGCACGAGTTCGTGAATCGCTTTGAGCTTCTCGAGGAGAGGCTCGAGCCGTTCAAGGGGCAAACTGTTCGGTCCGTCTGAGAGCGCAGCCGCCGGGTTGTCGTGCACTTCCATGAAAACGCCGTCCACGCCGCAAGCCACGCTGGCGCGCGCGAGGTACTCGATGAACTCGGAGTCGCCTCCGCTTGCCGAGCCCAATCCCCCGGGCCGCTGCAGGCTGTGCGTCACATCGTGCACCACCGGATAACCGAAGCTTCGCATGATGGGCACGCCGCGAAAATCCACGACGAGGTTGTTGTAGCCAAAGCTCGAGCCGCGCTCGGTGAGCATCACTCGCTGATTGCCCTGCGAAGTGGCCTTCTCGATCGCGTGCTTCATGTCGTGGGGCGCCAGGAACTGCCCCTTCTTGATGTTGACGGCGCGGCCCGACCTTGCGGCTTCGACTATGAGATCCGTCTGCCTCGACAAAAACGCGGGTATCTGAAGAACGTCGGCGACCTCGGCGGCGGCTTGCACCTGTGCGGCTTCGTGAACGTCGGTCAGCACCGGGACGCCGGCCTCGGTTCGCACGCGGCCGAGTATGCGCAGCGCTTCTAGGATTCCGAGCCCCCGATGGGCATTGATCGAAGTGCGATTCGCCTTATCGTAAGACGACTTGAAGATGTAAGGAATGCCGAGGCGATCGGTGATCGAGCGAATCGCTGAAGCCATCTTCTGCGCGTGGGATTCGCTTTCGACCAGGCAGGGGCCGGCGATCAGGAACAGATCACTGCCGCCAACTTCGACGCTTCCGACTTTGAAGGGTTTAATCGCGACCGGCATAAATGAAGGGTTATTCTACACGGCGCTGGTTGGAATTTGAAAGAGAGAGGCGCAGCGCCCTTGACCTTACAGATCGGTTATGGATGATGCTAGCGCCGTTTGTATCGGGCGCTTCCATACCGCACTCGACGACCAGGCCAGGCGCCGATGACTCCACCCACGCCTCAGCGGAAGCCGGCAAGGCAGGTTCCGGCCTTCCATATGGGACTGTCACGACCGTTTCGCCGTAGTAGGGTCATACCCGAGAGAACTCAATGATCCGGGCAACAATCAGGAAGCTGGACCAACACCTTGTCCTCTCAGTGACGAGCGGTTTCCGAGCCGTGTTATAGTCATCATCGAGACGGGCTATATGTACGACGAGCTAGAACAGAAAATGCGGGAGATAATTTGGAGGAGATGGACGTCAGGCGAATATCCAACACTTGATGACCTCCATCCGAACATATACACCGGTGAGATTTATGATGAGCTCATTGAATCAGGTGTAAGTGTTCCCAAGGGCGCGATGGAACAAATACTAAAGTTCTGGATGGCGCAAGGCTATGTAAGAACAAAAGCGATAGGGGGCGGCCCCGACGAGAAACAATGTCATGGAAGTATGAAAATCGTCGCGGTATATGAATCCCTGGGAGTGTCCTGATTTGAATTGGGACGCGCTACGCAGTCCGTAACCATCGACACTATCCTCGGAGGTTCGGCTATCAAGCAGGTCATCTCTGATGGAGCTCAAGCAAGCTCCGCGAGCGCGGCCCATCGATCGATGTCTTTCTCCAACTCTTGATTGAGCGACTGAAGCTCGGTGTAAGCCGCCTCAAC
This sequence comes from Acidobacteriota bacterium, assembly GCA_038040445.1. NCBI lineage: Bacteria > Pseudomonadati > Acidobacteriota > Blastocatellia > Candidatus Onstottus > Candidatus Onstottus frigus. The sequence goes on from JBBPIG010000030.1 coordinate 58,425, forward strand.
CGCCAAGAAGTCGCTCGATGATCCCGCCAACACGCGTTCGAGCTCAGCTTTTCTCGCTTCGCTAAGCTCGATTCTCTTTTCCAATTCCTCAAACTCGCGCCGCTCCTTGTATGAGAGCTTGCGTGGCCCGGCGGATGCTCCGGCCGAGGGCCTCGTGACGCTCGCCTTTGCTTCGATAGTTTCAGCCGCGACTAGCTGGCGAGCCTCGAGAAAGGCGCTGTAGTTGCCGGGATGCTCCTTGATTCGTCCGTTTCCTTCGAAGCGAAAAATGCTCTCAACGGTACGATCGAGGAAATAGCGGTCATGGCTGACGACAACCAGGCATCCTGCGAAAGAGTCGAGATATTCTTCCAGACGCACGAGCGTCTGAATGTCGAGATCATTCGTCGGCTCGTCCAACATCAAAAGATTCGGAGCGCCCATCAACACTCTGAGCAGGTACAGACGACGCTGCTCGCCCCCCGACAGACGCGAGATCAGATCGTATTGCATCGCCGGCGGAAAGAGGAACTTCTCAAGCATCTGGCTCGCGGTGATCACCTGTCCATCGGCCGTCTCGATTCTTTCAGCGACTTCGCCTATGTAGTCAATCACTCGTTGTGAGCCGTTCAACTCGCGGTTCTCTTGATCGTAGTAGCCGATGACGAGCGTCTGCCCTCGATCAATGCGGCCCGCATCCGGCTCAATACGCCCAGCGATTATGTCGAGCAGAGTTGTCTTGCCGGAACCGCTCGGGCCAATGACGCCAATGCGGTCGTTACGCTTCAGGATGTAGCTGAACCCTTCGATCAGCCTCTTGTCATCATAGGATTTCGATATGCCGTCGAGTTCGAGGATCTTCTTGCCCATCCGGCTGAAACCTATGGAGATGTCCAGCTCGGGTTTGGTTGATCTGGCAGGTTGTTTCTGTAGTTCTTCGGCGCGTTGGACGCGGGCCTTTTGCTTTGTGGCGCGGGCCTTTGCGCCGCGCCTGAGCCATGCGAGCTCGCGCCGAAGCAACGCTTCCTGCTTCTCACCGGCGGCCGCGTCTTGAGCTTCCTGCTCCTCTTTCTTTTCGAGATAGTAAGCGTAGGCGCCGGCAAAACTCTGCACGCGGCCTCGATCTATTTCGAGTATGCGATTGGTGACACGATCGAGAAAGTAGCGGTCGTGAGTGACCAGAAGAAGCGCGCCCACATAACGGGCGAGATATGTCTCAAACCACGCAATCGTATCGGCGTCCAGGTGGTTAGTAGGCTCGTCCAGGATCAACAGGTCAGGGCGCGACACGAGCGCGTGAGCGAGCGCGACTCGCTTACGTTCGCCGCCAGAAAGCGAGCCCATCCGCGCCCCTGTATCGCGAATGCCTAGTTGACTCAGAACGGTCTGAGCGTTTGTTTCCAGGTTCCAGGCGCCTGCCGCTTCGAGTTGATGCGCCAGCGTTGCAACTCGATCGAGCATTCGTTCATCGCCCGGCCGCAGCGACAAATCGTGGCAGGCCATTTCGTAATCTCTCAGCAACCGCATTGCTTCGTCGCTGGCAGTAAAAACGGCATCAAGCACCGTCTGGTCCGGGTCGAATTCCGGGTTCTGCGGCAAGAAAGCGATGACGCGCTCATTGGCGATGATGGCGCGGCCTTTCTGGGGTTGTTCGTGTCCGGCGATTATTCGCAGAAGGGTAGATTTGCCTGAGCCGTTCAATCCTATGAGGCCGACTTTGTCGCTATCCTCGAGGCCGAACGTCACGCCTTCAAATAGACACCTGGGGCCGTAACTCATGCCGATGTCTTCGAGAGAGATGATAGTCATTGTGCTGAAGCTGGGTATTCCAGTGAAGCTCTCGTGTCGTGGGTTCGCTAGTGTCTTTCATCTGATGCGTCAAACACTTCCTGCACCCTGCCAACGTCTCCACTGACGAGCCGCACTTTAATCCCGTGCGTGTGAAACGAAGACTTGGTGAGGATGTCCTTGACTATGCCTCGCGTCAGTGTTGCCGTGCCTTGATCCTTTTTCAGAATAATATCCACCTCGGCTCCGGCGCGGACGTTCTTTCGGTGTTGACCATTCATAGGACCTCACGAATAACATCGCTCTGCATAATAAACCTAAACCTCCTGTCTTCTCGGCGAGTTTCTCTGCGAACCTCTGCGCCCCTGCGGTTAATCCCACTCGCTTCATTCTTCTTCCGCTATGCCCTTCTCAGCAAAGAATTCCCGGAAGAACTCTGCCGCCGGTTTGCCGGCGTTATTTTTCATGCTTTGGAGCCCGCGCTTTATTCCTTCGATGGTTTCCATTCTGTCTTTCGCTTCCAACAATTCTTGGTAGCTCTCGGCGTCTTGGACAACCAACTCGGCTTTTCCGTTTACGGTCAGCACGACAGGCGCTTTGGCCTTCTTCATTTGGCGCACCAGCTTCGCGGTGTCGCGCTTGAATGTGCTGAGGCTATGAATATCACGGGTAAGTTTCATAGGGTTGCTCCATTGCTAAATCTGCACTGAATTTGACAATGTCAGTTTTAGCATGTCCGGGCTGTTCCGTCACACGTCAAACAGTCGCAAGCAACCCCACCTCTTGGTTGCGAAGTTCTAAAAAACGCGATGTTGTTAGTTGTGTGACTTTGGAAATGAATTTTTGGTTGCAGATTCAGTGACTGTGTGATATACCATATTCCATCTTAGACAAGACGCACTTTCTATTCAGCTATTCTTAGGAGTTTGTTTCTCTCAGTACATGCATTCCGAACGCTGCGGAGGGCGAATTGTGCCCGAATCGGCCGCTCTGCGATATGCGAATCGGGGATCGGCTCTACCGGCGCAATGCTGGCGCCTAAGGTAAATCAAGGAGGTTACTGATGTCAGACGAGAATCCAACCTGGGACGATGATATCGAAGGCTTTTTCACCCAACTCGATATCGGGTGCATGAGGAATGTGGCCGGTTTCGACCCACCCCTGGACCTGAGTGACTACGAATCCGTCAAGAAAAACGCCACCCGGATCCACGGCGCGGTTAGCGCCGGGAGAATGCCAAAAGGGGACAGACCCTGGGCACCCGAGAAAGTCGCTGTGTTCAAGAAGTGGATCGACATAGGCGCCCCTAAGGAAGCTACTCCTTAGCGACAACGAAGTCTCAATGCAAGCGGCTTGGTGTGCGATTGGATCAAAAGGAGAAACCTCATGAGAAAGCTCATCAGTGTGATTGCCCTGATCATATTCGTGTGGGTCGTCGCGGCCCAGTCACGCTCGACAATTTACCTCTCGACCGCCACAGCACCCACCTCGCTGGCCGACGAATTAGAGCGGCTGTGCAAGTGCGATCGACAATTCGGTCCGCCTGCCCCGGTCCTCGATCCCAAAGTGCTGCCGGTTGACGTTAGCCTGAAGGACAACAAGACCTGTATTGAAGGTAGTTGCCAACCCTGCTTTGATTGTTACGGGTGGCAACTCTTTCTCACTTTGAACTGGCCTGCGAAGCCGTCGGGTGAACCCGACCCTGATGCTTACTTCGGCAGACCGGGTTTCCTGGGCAACGTAGGGTGGGAAACCTTCGCGAGTGTCTATGACATATTCGGAGGAGGACAACCACGGGCGTGGGCAGAACTCGGTAGCGGTCCCAGAACCGTAGAGGGCACATCAGCGGTCATCCACCAGAATTTGGTGGACTACCGGCAGGCGGATCACAATTGGTTGACCGATTGGGATCGAAATCTCGTTCGCTTCGAAATCCGGGTCAACAAGGACGAATTTGACTATATCGTTCAAAACCAATTGTATGATCAAGACGGCCTCTATAAGGCATTCACAACCCCGACGGGCGCCGGCGTAGATCTTCCATCCGGAAAAGCTGGAGGGATCGGCTCCATAGAAATCAAGGCGGCGTGGCGCATCGTTCCAAAAGATCGTGAAGAGTACTTTAGGAAGAACTACAAGATCGCGAACGTAAAAATCCCGCCCAGCCAGGATGATGTTCTTGTGGCACTGGTCGGACTGCACATCACTAAGAAGACTCCCAACTCGCCACAGTGGGTCTGGGCAACTTTCGAACACCAGGACAATGTCCCGGATGGTCCGCCTGATCCGTCGAAAAAATACAACTTCTTCAACCCGGCCGCGCCCAGCAACTACAAGCCAAACTACAACGACCCGCCGGCGCGAAGATCGGACCGCCGGGTGCCCGTGCAAGTCGTGCGCGCAAGCCCAATCGATTCTCGAGCGATTGAGATCAACAAGGCCGTCCATGCCCTGATATCCGCCAAGTATCCGGATTCAGTTTGGAGAAACTATAACTTGATCGACGTCCAGTGGCCGACCATGCCCGTCTTCAATCGGGACCCAAAATCCACCGCAGCCTTGCCTTCCGGAAAGCCGGCTCCCATTGTGGTCGCTAATATCACAATGGAGACATATATGCAGACCCAGAAGAGCGGAGGCGCCGCGGGAACGAGCCCGGGAGGCGCCGATCGTACGGATCCAGGAAATCTTCCGGCTACTGACCCCAACTACGGAAAATCCAGTTGCATCGGTTGCCATCGGTTATCGGCGATCACACCAACCTTTGTGGGGAAAAGAGGTTCCTGGAAGACCGACTACAGCATGATCTTTTTCAAGGCCAAACCCAAAATGATTACCCGCAAGACCACTGCAAGGAGATAACTTATGTCTAACGTACCACCGAGCGCGCTGGCTGGGCCGCCATTCTCAACAACCGTCAAGCCTTACTTCACCGAATGCTATAGGGACCACATGTCATTCATGCTGGACCTCTGGAGCCCCTCGGACGTTTGCTCCAACTACGACGGGATTAGAGACGCCGTCGTAAATGGCCGCATGCCGCCTCCAAAGGATCAGGGCTGTGAAGGTGAGTGGAACCCCGACCAGAGGAGCAAATTCTTGAGCGATTTTGACGCCTGGCACAAGGGCGGCTGCAATCCAGCCTGAAACAATTCGGTGACGGCAGCGCTCGCGGGATGTCCCCGCACCACGTATCAGTTCGAAAAAAAAAGACTGGTCACAAGGGCAGCTTCGCGCGGGAACTTATGCGCAGGGACTTTCTTGGCAATTGCTCGCCAGCCAGCATGTCCACGATGCGAGTCCCGCCGAAGCCGGTAACCATCGAGACTATCCCTTCCGGTTCGGCTATCACCTCTCCGATCACGCAAGCGGCTCGGCCCAGCGGGTTTTCTCTCATCCGCGCGACAAGCGACTCGGCGACGTCGCCGCGCTCGGGGTCTCGAAGGTAGAGGGAGTACAGACTTACTTGCCCTTCGCCAAGACGAAGTTCGGCTCAATATCCACCGGCACATTGCCAAGTTTGTCGAGCGCCTTCTGCATCTCCGGCCGGATCAAGCCTAACTTGTCGAGCATCGCCTTCGCTTTTTCGTATGATCCTTCCGCCTCGATCGTCATGATCTCGCTTGCCAGCTTGCGCACCGCGTCCTTGATCTTCGAAGTGTCGATGCTGTACGTCCCGGCAGCTTCATCTATCTTGATCCCGCCCTCGTCGAGCAAGTAGTTGAACTGGAGCGCCTGGCCTTTGCCGTGTGCTTCGGTTATTCCGAAACGCACCGATCGAAATGAGCTGGCCAAATAAGTCGTGTAAAGGTCGCGCTCCATGGAGCGCTCGACCGCGCCTTTGTCGATCAAGTATTGCAGAGCCCACAGACCGGTGATGTCCGCCTTCGCCTCTTCGATCGCCGAGTACAGTTCCTTCAATTCTTTTCGAACGCTGGTGTCGCGCCCTCCGACCTTGATGTTGTGAGGTCCGAGCCCGTGCATGAGCTCGTGCGCGAGTATGTGGGTGAAGAACGCATCAAACGAAATCTGAGATTGCTGCAACGGGTCCATTACCACTCTTGAGATGGGAACCAGCGCCTGATTGAACTTGGCTTGCTGGACGTTCTTGAGCATCACCCGTTTCGAGCCTTTTTCCTTGACGACCTTTTCATCGTTAGGAAGGTTGAACGCCGCGGTCTGTACACCGCGATTGCCATCGCCCGAGCAGAACACGTTATCGACAACCCGAATCGGAGAAGCGGCGCCGAGTTTTGGATTGCGATAACGCGGATCGATCGGCAAGTTGTTCTCGAGGTCTTGAAGGTGGCCGCTGAACTTGACCAGCTTCGCAGACTCGGCTTCGTCCCTCAGAGTGATGAACGCTTCGAACGCTGCCTTGTATCCGAACAACTCGTCTTCGTAGGTTTCGTAAGGCCCGATCGTCACGTCAATCGGAGCATCCAGGTCCATCCAGGCGACGTCGCTTGCGTAGTAGTCGTCGGACGCGAACGCCTCCGCGCGCTTTGTAAGAAAGTTCTTGAGCGTCTGGTTGCCGGTCAGGTCCGCCGCTTCTCTCAGGAGCTTCGCCGCCGGTTCGAGGAACTCGCGATACTCTTCGTGATAAGGAACAATCTTGAGCTTGCCGTCCGCTCCTCGCCTGATAACGGTGAAAAACCCGGTGGCCCGGTTCTTATCCTCCTCCGAGAGACCGTGCACCCAACCGTTGAATTCGTCCTTCGACATATCGTCGGGATAGAACCCACCATGCGACGGCTTTTCGTGCGGAGCGCCATCGATAAACGGCTCGTTCTTGTCCAGGCGCGACCACGGCCCTTTGTTGATCATGAAATGGTGCAAGCGCTCGCGACCTTCAGGGCTCGTGTCCGCCTCGAGTTTCTTGAGCAGCGCTTCATTTCCGCTCCAGACCTGGCGGAGGAAGATTGGATCGAGCAGCTTTGCCGCCTGGATGAGCTTATCGAGAGCCTTGCGATCGTTCTCCGAAAGATGTGACGTATCGGCCGATAGATCAGTCGGAGCAAACCGGCGGATCTTGGCAGTCAGAGAGTCGGCGGGCCCTTTTGATTCAGACACCTTCGGCTCCTCCTTCTGAGAGGTGCAGGCAACAAGCACAACGCCGATCGCCATCGCCAGCGAACAGGTCTTGATAGATGACTTCATGGTTCACCATCCGGGAGATTAATTGCTGCGGTTGAAGCACCCCGTCCGAAGCGTCTTCGTTCTAATGCCCATCGGCTTCGTTTGTCAACACGAAGAGAGTTGCCATCAGCGCGGCACAGGAGGCGTTTCGGTTGGAATCTCGTCATCGTCCAATCCCGTCTTCATGACCGTGTCTGCGTAACCCAAAGACACGTAACCCAAAGAAGGCTCGACTTTTGGGGACCAGTCTGTTAGCCTCACTGTGGAGTTCAGCAGATCGAACGCTGCTGTTTTTGTTATTAGCTTTTAGGAGCCTCCCGCTGACTGTTTGGAGAGTGTTTGACTCTGCTTTCTCATCCTCTTTCCCGCAAAGCCTCGGAAGTTCCTCATAACCAGTTCTAGGAGAACTATGAGTAAAAAAATCTACGTCGGAAATCTGTCGTATCAAACGACGGAAGCCGACCTCACCACCCTGTTTGAACAGGTTGGTCAGGTTGATTCAGTTAATGTTATTACGGACCGGGACACCGGACGCTCGAAGGGCTTTGCTTTTGTCGAGATGAGCAATGAGGATGCTGATAAGGCGATCACCCAGCTCAATGGAACAGAGGTGAATGGCCGCACTCTGACAGTCAATGAAGCGCGGCCGCGCGAGGAGCGCTCAGGCAATCGCGGCGGCTACGGCGGAGGACGCAGCAGTGGCGGCGGCGGTGGCCGAGGTGGCTACGGCGGCGGCGGCGGCGGCGGCCGCTACTAAGGCCGGCCCGTACGCAGAGTGAAGAACGATGGATGGGATCATCGAAAGTGTATCCTGTCCATCTCCTTCAGTCATCGAGCTGCGGAGACGATTGCACGGAACCAGCGAGATAGAACGCTCCAATCAATCTGCCCCCTTCAGCAAACACATTTTCAAGAACCACTGCTTCCATAGAATGCAACAACAAACTTTGGAGCAGTGCACCGAAAGAGAGATTCATGAGTTTAAACAGTTTTAGCGAGCTGGGCCTGTGTGCTCCGCTTGCAGATGCACTTGAGAAACAAGGCATCACCGATCCAACAGAGATTCAAACGAAGACGATACCGCACGCGCTTGCGGGACGAAACATAATGGCTTCGGCGGAGACGGGTTCAGGCAAGACGTTGGCCTTTCTTCTCCCCATCATTCAGCGGCTGAGCGGTCCCGGCCCGACGCGCGCTCTTGTACTCGCTCCAACCCGGGAGCTAGCTCTGCAGACTGAAGCAAACGCGAAAAGCTACGGCCGCACGGCCGGGCTTCGCACGGTGGCGGTTGTGGGCGGCGAGAGCTTGCCCAGACAGATCAGGGCGCTTCGAACCGGCGTTGACATCCTGGTTGCAACGCCCGGCCGGTTGAACGATTTGATCGAGCGAGGCACGGTGCCGCTCAAGGCGGTTGAGGTGCTCGTGCTCGACGAGGCGGATCGAATGCTCGACATGGGCTTTCTGCCGCAGGTCAGGCGAATCATCAAGCATCTTCCCACAAAGCGTCAGACTATGTTATTGACGGCGACGCTTTCTCGAGATGTAGAACGGCTAGCCCAGGAATTGCTGGCGAACCACGTTAGAGTTGAAGCATCCAGAGTGGCGCAGACCGTTGCGACACTCACTCAGAAAGCCTTCGCAGTGCTCTCGCACGCTAAGACTCCAATGCTGCTTGCATTGCTCAGAGAGCACTCTGGGGAAAGCTTTCTGGTCTTCACACAGACCAGACGGTGCGCCGACAGAGTGGCGCGAATACTTACGGCCAACAAGCACGACGTCGTCACGCTACATTCTGATCGCAGCCAGGCGCAGCGCAATAAGGCGTTGGACAGCTTTCGTTCCGGACGCGTGCGGGTCCTGGTAGCCACGGATGTTGCCGCCCGCGGTATTGACGTGGATGATATCTCATTTGTTATAAACTATGAGGTGCCCGCGACCGCTGACGATTACATCCATCGCGTCGGGCGAACAGCTCGCGCGGGCCGGAACGGCGCGGCTCTAACACTGGTAAGCCCGGAAGAGGAATCGACGCTGGCATCCATTGAGCGGATCGCGGGGATCAGGCTGGAGCGCTCGAGGCTGATGGGGTTTACCGATGGCAGGTCCGAGGAGCAGGTAAGATTGACGAGTGAGATTGGCCGGCTCCGCTCGTCTTCAACGCGCTCCTTCAGGGCGAATCGCGCATCGCGCTAGATAGTCTCGCTTATCCGCCGGCCATCGTCTAGCAATCGTCAACGGCGAGTCGTTGGCGCGAAGAATAAACACGATGTGACCCGGGTTCGCAACCCGGGCCACGCGATGGAAAGAGGTGACATCATTCCAAAAGAAGACATGATTCCGGTTGATGGAACTGTAGTCGAGTGCATGGGAAACACCACCTTTAAAGTGAAGATAGCCGAGGGGCACGAGGTGTTGGCCCACCTCTCCGGTAAGATGCGCAAGCACTACATCCGGGTCCTGGCGGGTGACAGGGTGACCGTTGAGTTGTCGCCTTACGACCTGACCAAGGGGCGCGTGACCTTTCGTCATCGAAGCTAGACTACAAGGTTGGTTATCGCGCCTTAGCTTGACCACAGCCTCCACTGTGTATACTCTAGATACATCTGCAATGGTGTAGAAAGCCATCCGGTCTAGTGGTAGCCGGTATGACTCCACGGAATGCCACTTAGTGGAGTCTTCGATGCAAGCGCCGGTCAATCACCTCGATGACAATTTACGAACTCTCGCCGCCATATGCCTTGGTTCGGTCTTCGCAACTTTGCCGTCGGTTTTGACTTTCTACTGATAAGAGGTAGCCCAGGATCTCGCTTAGCGCGAAAGGGCGGCAGACGCATGATGACCAACCTGGTTGATATGGAAGTTGCCAAAGGCCGGCTCGCGTCTGGTGAACGGCCCTACGCGTTTGAGATAAGCGATCACGTCACATTGGTTGGGCCTGCTTGCGGATTCGGAGCTGATTATCTACGTCATCTTCGTACCGAAGGGCGATACGCAGAGAGTTTCGAAGAAGCGACTCAAATAGCCGATGCGAGAGGCGCGACCATCATAGGGATCTGGTTTGTGAAGAGCTAGCTGCTTACAAGCGCCATGCGGAAACGGGTGAGCGCTGGCAGCGTTAAGTTTGTCCAACAGCGTATCGAAAGACGGGATAGACAAGTGAGATCAACGAAATTAGTAGATGAGCAGCCCTGGGCCCGACCCTGGTGGCAATATTCAGAGGGAAACGGTCCCGTTCTGTTTTATATCGCTGCTGTTCACGTGCTTGCGGTGGTGGGTTTGCTCTTATTCCCCTTGCCTGGTTGGCGCGTGCTGGCAGTGGCTCTCGCAGTCGCTTCAATCGGGGGCGTTGGAACATCCGTGTGTTATCACCGCAGCCTTGCTCACCGCTCTTTGCGGCTGAATCGCGTCGTAGAGAATGTGCTCGTATTCTTCACGATCTTCAACGCATCGGGTGAGCCTATGTCTTGGGTGGCCAATCATCGCCATCATCACGCGAAAGCGGATACTGTCGAAGATGTCTCGAGCCCTCGCCACGGAGGCTTCTGGTGGGCGCATATCAAATGGGTTTATCAATGGTCGGGCTCGGAAGTCAGCCGCTGGTGCCCTGATTTGAATCAGCCCAGATACAAGGTGTGGAAGAAGCTCCAAACGCCGATCATTGCGCTTTCAGTATTCTCGGGGCTAGTTTGGGGATGGGAAGCGTTTTTCTGGATTGGCGCGATCCGGTTGGTCTATGCGCTGCACTTTCAAATGTTCGTCAACAGCTTACTTCACATGACGCCCGGGCTGCCTGAGGGCGTGGATTCCAGTCGAAACATCTGGTGGCTCGGTCCGTTGCAGTTTGGGGCGTGGGGCGAGAACTGGCATAAGAATCATCACTCTGATGCAAACGCGGCAAGGTTCGGGCGCAGATGGTGGCAGATTGATTTCGGATGGTATGTGATCTCGGGACTCAAGGCGCTCAGGCTTGCGAGCGACGTCCGGCCAACAAGAGACAGCCTTAAGAGAGAGACCAGTCCGGGCAAAATGACACCCGCGGATGCTGCGGCTTTGAGCAATCAGTAAGCATTGGAAACAGAAATGAGTACGCTCGATCAAAAACTCCTTCAGACCATTTTGGTGAAGATAGACAGTAATCTGAGCCAGGGGATTCTACCCGTGCACAACGGTCACTTAAAGGACCTCTCTGCTGAAGCGGATGTGCTCGAGTACCTGCTCTTTATGAAGAAAGAGGGATTGATCAGCGGCGACTTAGTGACCAAGGGCACCAACAGCACGCCTTTTAGGATGACCAATATCAGGCTGACATACTTAGGTATCAGGGTGCTCAGATCGTAGCTCGAGATCGACGATCGTTGTAATGAAAGGAAAGTATTTTTGATGGCGATAAATACCACCTCAAAGGGAGACGACGCTCGTCTTTCAGGCCGCTCTCATAAAACACGGGGCGGCGAGAAACAAGCGCTGGTAGCGCGTGTTGAAATTGCCGAGGCTTCTCGATGTGAGAGAGACGCAGGCGATCAAGTAAACCGTTTCCTGCTTTGCACGCTGGTCAGCGAATCTTCAAAACGAATAAAGGCCAGCGCGGAGAGAGCCGGCGAATCAATGCCGTTGGCGACGATTGTCAGGGGCGTTCTGCGGGCTTATCGCGTGGCGGCCGCGGATAAGGACGGGCCGTTGTCGGGGTCGGAGCTGGATATTGACGGACTCAAGAGGCTGAACGAAAAAGTTCTCAAGGGTGAGATCGCGCGGCACACGCGCGAGAGGGTTAAGAATAGCGAAGCGAGGCTTGCCCGGGCGGAGCGACTCGGTGATGACTCTAGGATCAAGGCCGAAAAGAGCGAGCTTGAGCTTGCGATCGAAGTGCGTCACCGGCTTGCCGAAGTTTATCGTTGAACTGTTTCGATGTTATTCGCAAAGCATAGTTGCTTTTTCCAATCTGGAGGGAATATGAAAATGAAGATGGGCGACGTACTCGCCTACAAGGATTCGGAGGTTTCAGTGCGCTACGGCACCGGAGTCGTCACTGCCATAACGACCGATGAGTATTCCATTCTTTGGTCAGGGCGCGGCTTGACCAAATACAGGCGCGCGATTCTCGATGACAAATTGGAAGAGATCTTTCAGCGGGTGGACAAACAAGCGGGACTTCCGAAGCAGCGCCACCTTCATCTCGGCACATCCAAGGTCGGAGTGCCCTTCAATGAGAACTACGATCGCGCGAGAGTTGAATTGCTGTGTGAGCAGCTGAAATTGTCAGGAGCGCGCAAGGCGAAAGACGTGGCGGATGGCCTGGCCGCGGAGTTGTTCACCAAGAAGCTTGCGCTGCGCGGCGCGGCCAAGAACGTATTACTGCAGCTTGCCGAGCTATGCAACACTCGCAGCTCCGCCAGCGATGAAGCTCAAAACATAAGCAGAGAGCTGTTCTTCGGTTATGTGCTTCAGAAGTCGGATTTCGTAGTAGCCGAAGTCGAGAAATGAATAGCGGGTAGACGCGTCCCTACGATTCGTTGATCGTAAGAGCGTCCGGCTCCGTAGCGGGAACATTCAACTTGGTATTTCCTTCTCGCGCGGCAATCAGCTTGACCTTCTTCAGCTCGGTTCCCTTGATTCCGAAAAAAGTCGCCATTTGGATGATCTGGCTGGGGCTCACGAAATCGTTTGGGTCGGAGCAGAACTTCCCTATGCCGGGGTCGAACTCGCGGCAACCCATTCGCTTGGGTATGTTCAGGCCGAATGTGCATTCGCCGCTTGTCGTGTACTGCAAACAGAACTCACAGATTATCATCTTTCGCCCCCGTTTCAGCGCATCAGGATCCCGAACACAATCGCGATAACAACAACGATTACCAAGGGTATCAAAACCTTGGTGGTTCTTGCCAGGATGCCGATCCAAAGATCGCTGCCGCCATTCACGATTCTACTACCGCTTCTCGATCGGCGGGAGTATTTGGTGGAACGGGGTTGAAACTCGAAATCACCAGACGCTCCCCGTCGATTCCGCAGTAGTTGTCCTCTTCAGGATATTCTCGCTTGCAAACCGGGCATACCTTTTCAGTCGCCTTTGTGTCTGTTGCCATGCATTGCTCCTTGTGACGTACCGGCTCAATTCTACAGATGGACTTTCACGCACAAGCGTGAGTCTCGTAGGAACGTGAGTAGCAAAGATCTTACATCGACTGGTGAGCTGTTTACCTCAGGTGGTCTGGGGGATTCCAGAGAAGCTGAGAAGGGAGTTAGCTATGCTCGGTTCTTCAAAACCATATCCTAGGGGTATGGGTTTGTCAACGGAAGTCACCTTTTGGCCTGTCGCGTTTGACAATGTTCAGAGCTTTGCTATAGGCTGAAAGCCCGTGAAGGGAGAAGCAGTAGCAATCATCCCTGCGCGGTACTCCTCGACTAGATTGCCGGGTAAACCCCTCCTCCTCTTGGCAGGAATGCCGATGATAATGCACGTCGTTGAGAGAGCGTCACGAGCCCGGTTGGTTTCGCGGGTGATCGTCGCGACCGACGACGAGCGAATTCTGGCGGCAGTTCGAGCCCATGGCGGCGAAGCGCAAATGACTTCGCCGGCACTCACATCGGGCACTGATCGTGTCGCCGAAGTTGCGGCGGAACTTGATTCGGAGTTCATCGTCAACGTGCAGGGAGATGAACCGCTTATCGACCCCTCAACCATCGACGCTGCTATTGAGCCGCTAATCCACGATTCGCAGATTCAGATCAGCACTACTTCCGAGCCTGTTGAAACAGTCGAAGATGTGTTCAGCACGAGCGTCGTGAAAGTCGTCACCGATTCGCGGGGGTTCGCATTGTACTTCTCGCGCTCCCCAATTCCTTACCTTAGACTCGGGGCCGGGGTCACGCTCGAGGAATCGTTGCGCGCCAATTCAAACTTGCTATCTAACTATCGTAAGCACTCGGGACTGTACGCCTATCGCGCCGAATTCCTGCAGCAATTCGCTCGAATGGAGCCCTCGCCGCTTGAACGACTTGAAGCGCTCGAGCAGCTTCGCGCACTGGACAACGGAGTCGATATTCGAGTTGTACCGGTCGAGCATCGGTCGATAGGTGTCGACACTCAGCAGGACTACGAACGAGTAAAACGGTTGATTGAGGAGAATCCATCATGACCAAGTTCATTTTTGTCACCGGCGGAGTGGTTTCGAGCCTTGGCAAAGGACTGGCCGCTGCTTCGATCGGGTGCTTGCTTGAAGCGCGCGGTCTGAAAGTTACTCTTCAGAAACTCGACCCCTATATCAACGTCGATCCGGGAACGATGTCGCCTTTCCAGCACGGCGAAGTCTTCGTCACCGACGACGGAGCCGAAACAGATCTCGATCTGGGCCACTACGAACGATTCACTCACGCCGAGCTTTCTCAAGCCAACAACTGGACGACCGGACGTATTTATCTTTCGGTCATAAACAAAGAGCGGCGAGGTGACTACCTCGGGAAGACGATTCAGGTTATTCCGCACGTCACCAACGAGATCAAGGACGCGATACGTTCTGTAGTCGATTCAACCGACGTTGTGATAGTGGAAGTCGGTGGCACCGTAGGCGACATCGAGTCGCTGCCGTTTCTTGAGAGTATCCGGCAACTCGGCAACGAAGTCGGCCGTGAGAATGCTCTGTTCATTCACTTGACGCTGGTCCCGTTCATCGCCGCTTCGGGGGAGCTGAAATCAAAGCCAACTCAGCACTCAGTGAAGGAGCTTCGCGAGATTGGTATTCAACCGGACATTCTGCTGTGCCGCTGCGACCGCCCGCTGCCGAAGGATATGAAGGAGAAGATCGCGCTGTTCTGCAACGTGCGCGAGGAAGAGGTCATCACCGCGCAAGACGTGCCGACGATCTACGAAGTGCCGCTGATGTTTGCGCGCCAGGGCCTCGACGACATGATCGTGAAGAAGCTCGGTCTTCAGGCCGCGGAGCGTGATCTGCGCCGGTGGTCGGAGCTTGTCGAAACAATCAAGAAACCCGATGCGACCGTGAGTATCGGCATAGTCGGCAAGTACGTCGAGCTTGAAGACTCGTACAAGAGCTTGCACGAAGCGCTCGTTCACGGCGGCATCGCCAATCGACTGGGTGTACAGATTCGGTGGATCGAATCCGAAGACCTGATGGACGATCCGAACTGGGAAGAGCGGTTGCGCGATTTCGACGCTATCCTTGTTCCCGGCGGATTTGGCAGAAGAGGCATCTCAGGCATGCTGCGCGCGATCAACTATGCGCGGCGTGAGCAGACGCCTTATTTCGGCATATGCCTGGGAATGCAGTGCGCGACAATCGAGTTTGCGCGCAACGTGTGCGGGCTTGAAGGCGCCGATTCGACCGAGTTTGACGACGACGGGCCCCATCCGGTGATCTTCAAGCTGCGCGATCTGATCGGAGTCGAGGTGATGGGAGGGACGATGAGACTCGGAGCGTATCCCTGCAATCTTCAACCGGGCTCGCTGGCCGAGAGAATCTACAAAGCGAGTGAGATAAGCGAGCGCCATCGCCATCGCTACGAATTCAACCCTCGCTACGAAGACGAGCTCGGTGGCAACGGGCTGGTTTTCTCTGGCAAATCACCCGATGGAAAGTTTATCGAGATAATCGAGATCCCGGATCACCCCTGGTTCCTGGGCTGCCAGTTTCATCCCGAGTTCAAATCGAAGCCGCTGAATCCTCATCCGCTCTTTGTGTCGTTCGTTCGCGCTGCGTATGAACATCGCGTGCGCGATGAAGCTACCGGAGACCGCGCTGGAACCGGCGCGCCGCGTGAAGAGCACGAATGGAAGATCGGCGCGTCGAGTGACTAGCCGCGCGGCCACGATTTGACCGCGCCATCTCACAGTTACGCGTTGAACCGCCGGTTCATTTCATTCCGCTTGACTTGATTCCGGCCAATACATAAGATACCGCCTCTCGATGGGAGCGAGATCGGTCAGCCCTGATGGTCCGCCTGTCGCGGCCTCATTTTGAACCTCACTCAACTGGTCGCCGATGGCTCAACGGTGCATTCACGAGCGGTAACACGGCAACCAAACAACTTGGAGGAACCCATGAAAAGAACAGCTTGGAGAGTACTAAGTCTAGCTCTGTGCCTAGCGATGACGGCGTTGATAGCCGTTGCCCAGAACACAACAGCGGCAATGGCCGCGCCCAAGAAACCCGCGGCTCAGAAGGCTAAACCGATGGCGGACGCACAGCCGCAGCAGTGGTCATCGATTACTGTGGTTCGCGTCAAACCGGATATGGTTACCGAGTGGCAGGACCTGCAAAAGAAGGTCGTCAATCCCGCGCTCAAGAAAGCCGGAGTGAAAGAACGAAGCGTCTTTGAGACTGCGGTGTTCGGCGAGTCGTACGAGTACGTGGTGATAACTCCGATCACAAGCTTCGCCCAGTACGATGAGCCAATGTCGCCGTTGCGAAAAACTCTCGGCGAGGATGCTTTTCGGGACTACCAGGCCAAGGCGCGTCGTTGCATCGTTAGCTCACACACTTTTGGCGACCTGGCTCGGCTTGATTTGAGCTACATGGGCAAGATGATGACGATGACCGGGCCCCCTAAACTTGCGGTGGTGAACTCGCTCAGTATTGTCCCAGGCCGCGCGGCGGCGTTCGAGAACCTCGTGAAAAGCGATGTTCTGCCGGTGATGAAAAAGGCAGACGTGATCGGCTACTTCATCAGCCAGACCATGTTTGGCGGCGATGGTTACGGCTATACCTCGGTGGTCTTCTACGACTCTTTCGCGGAGATCGGCAAGGGATCGCCTTTCCTGCGGGTGCTCGGCCCGGCGGGAGCTGCAAGCTTTTTCGCAAAGTTTGCCGGAGTAGTAGCGCATCAGGAGAGAGCGGTCGTGCGCTTCAATCAGGACCTTAGCTTCTCCGCTGCGCAATGATGGTTGTGCTCACGGAATAGCAGTAATGCCGGGCGCTCATCGTTCGAGCGCCCGGCAGCGCTCCGCCGACCGTACCCCATCAGCAAATCACTCTACTCGATTACCCTCGGTTTGATATACTCCTTTGCTGTAATGACCACCTGTTCCAAGTGCAACCAGGCCTCAAATGTTTTGAGGATCTTGAAGTGCGTGTTGTGCTTTAAGCCGGTGTGCGAGAAGTGCGCGATCAGACGCTATGCTCAGAGGTTCTGCTCGCAAGATTGCGCGAGGTCATTCTTGCTCGACGAGAATGGAGACATAGGAGAGGAATCCTAAGGCCTGGTCGGCAGGAGCTCGAAACCATGAACTTGATCGAACGACCGCGAAGGCTGCGCCGCACTGAAACGTTACGCGCGCTCGTGCGCGAAACCAGATTGTCCCCGGACGACTTAGTCTATCCGCTGTTTGTCTGCGAAGGCGAAGGTGTGCGCCGCGAGATCGGTTCGATGCCCGGCGTGTTCAACTTTTCGATCGATGAGCTGGTCAAGGAAGTCGAAGGTGCGCGCGGCGTCGGCGTGCGATCGGTGATCCTTTTCGGCGTGCCAGATGAAAAGGACGCCGTTGGCAGCCAGGCCTACGCTGAGGACGGCGTCGTGCAGCGCGCGATTCGAGCGGTGAAGCGCGAAGTAAAGGGCACGCTGGTAATCGCCGATAATTGTTTGTGCGAGTACACCGATCACGGCCACTGCGGAATGATCGAAGGCGGCGAGGTGCTTAACGATCCGACTCTTGATGTGCTCGCCCGCACTGCGGTCGCGCAAGCGGAAGCCGGCGCCGACATTATCGCGCCCTCGAATATGATGGACGGGTTCGTTGCCGCGATTCGCGAAGCACTTGATGACCGGGGCTTCGAGCACATCCCGATAATGTCTTATGCGGTGAAGTATGCTTCGGGCTTCTACGGTCCGTTTCGGGAAGCGGCGCAATCGGCTCCTCAGTTTGGCGACCGGCGAGGCTATCAGATGGACCCGGCGAACGCGCGCGAGGCGCTGCGCGAGGCCGAGCTGGATTTTGAGCAGGGCGCCGATATCCTGATGGTGAAACCCGCGCTTCCCTATCTCGATATCATTCGCGCTGTTCGAGAGCGGTTCGATCTTCCCGTCGCCGCCTATCAAGTGTCCGGCGAATACGCGATGATCAAGGCCGCGGCGAGGCTGGGTTGGATAGAGGAGGAACGCGTTGCGTTGGAGTCGCTTACTTCGATCAAGCGCGCCGGTGCGGGCATCATTCTCACCTACTACGCGCGTGAGCTCGCCCAGCGGCTTGGCTAATCAGTTCGCAGGCCAACCCGCCGAATGATGAATCCTGAATACAATAATCTGATGGCGTGCTACAGTTCTGGTCGCGTAAGCTACCGTGCCGTATAATCGTCCCAGCCATGGCTTTGATTCACAAGGAGCGACCAATGACGCCAACGATGACAATAGACGAAGTCGTGCGGGACATTCACGCCCTCGAAGCCGACCTGGAAAACTACGAGCGCAAGTACGGCATCCTTTCCGAGACGTTTTATGAAGCCTACCATTCGGGCGAAGAACCAGCGGATGATGCGTGGATGTTGGATTGGAGTGATTGGGCTGGAGCGTATGAAATCCGGGAGCGCCGTCGCCAGGAGTATCAGGAGTTGATTCTGAATCTGACTGCGCAGACCTCACTCTCAGAAGTCCTGAAACGAGTCGCACGCCGTGAACCACTTGAAACTCGCTAAATGAGCACGAAAAACGGCTCACCCCGGCTCACCCCGGCCGGCACGAAAAAGGGCCTGCTTTCAGAGCAGGCCCTTTCCCGGTCTAACGAACTCCGTACTCCGGTCTATTGCCAAACTCGCTGTTGCACGATTGGCTGCGAATCCGTTTCGTCCGCAGCGGCCAGCAACAACTGCTCCCCGGAACGGAACACCTTGAATAGGGTGATGCCGCACGGCGGTTTGGTTATGCGAATGACGCGAGTGGCGCCGTTCGGCAAGAACACTCCGAGCTCCACGCCGTTGATCGTTCCTTTGCTCAGGTACTTCCGTCCTGCCTTCTTGATCTTGGGAGACTTCGAGAACGTGAAAAAGGTGGTTCCCGATGCATCAGACGAGACCTCGACCACGGTAGTGTCTGAGAACACAACCTCACTGCCCACTGCCGGTGGCGTTGTCAGCAGGAATAGCCGAAAGTCATCTTGGATGAACATGCTGCTGGTGTCTATAGTTGGCCCTACGTCTGAAATCACGAAGTTCGCCGCACTTATTATCGATGTTCTCTGATTAGACAGAGTGGTGGTGACAACGGCGACTCGCGCTGTTGACGTGCAGATGGACGGAACAGTCCAGGGGAAGCTCCGCGCCGCCGAAACGAGCGCGGGCTGAGATGGATCGCCGCCGGGGGCTATCTTTATCGGGAAGGTCAGCCCGCTGTCAGTCGACAGGTTGAGATCAAAACCTTTGACCAGAGCCGCGACCGCCGGATCGATCGTCCACGTGATTGTAAACTGCTGTCCGAACCTCAGGCTCTCGCCGCCGTTGGGGCTCACAAGGGTGGCGATCACACCAACGTCGGTGATGGTGAAATTCGCATTGCTGGCATCCTGGGCCGTCAAGTCCCCATTGTCGGTAACGATCACTCGAATGCGGCCCTGTGTGGTGCTGAAGCCGACCGGCACCTTCCATGTAAACATGCGGGCGGTACCGGCCAGGGTCGCCGGTATCGTGAAGTTGAAGTTAGCGCCCCCGTCGGTGGAGAGCCTAAGCTCGAACTTCTGGATCGTGGCGTCGCCATTCGGATCGGAAGCGGTCCACTTGATATCAAAGTCCTGGCCCACCTGTAAGATCTCACCTCCGTTTGGCGCCGTGAGGGTGACGCTCGGGGGCTGATTGGTTGGAGGCGGCGCCGACGTTGAAGGCAGGATGTAGACGATACCGGCTTGCGTGCGAGTGCCCGCGGCGGTCACCGCGTTGGCGAATGGAGCGCCAATGATCAATTCTCCGCCCTGATTGTTGTTTATGTCAGCCGTGCCTATTGCCCATCCTAGTTCGTCGCCGATGGTGATGCTGGCGATGCCACTGCCGTTTGAGTTGGTCTGAAAGGTCGCCCCGTCGAGGCTGGTCTCGATCTTTACCGTCGTTCCAGCGGGTGTAGTCTGGACCCACGATATCGAGGACGTCGATGCGGTTGTTGCGGCAGGGAAGGTGAAGGTGCTGAGGCGCGTCCCGGTCAGAAAATGCCGATCGGTAGGATTGACGATAGTAGCGCCTCCGGTCAACGTGCCGTCGTTATTATTCGCGGTCAGATCATCTGTGTTGCCGGCATTGAAGTTCCAGTTAGCCGCAAGACCCGTTTCGGTGCCCGCCAGCTCGTTTTTGAAATTGTCTAGAATCTGCTGAGCGGTACGCGCAACGTTCCAGACGCGAAGGTCATCGACGTTTGCTTGCAGAAAGCTGGTGCCGGGCGAGTCCTTTCCGATCAGTATCGGATCCGTCTGATCGACTGCGCCCGTCGGGAACGTCACATTCTGAGTGACGTCCAAAGTCCCGTTCTTAAAGAACTGAACCCGATTCTGCGCGCGATCGAACACCACGGCCCAGTGCTGCCAGGTATCAACCGGTACGACGCTTGTGCTCTGCACTGTTGGTTCATCAACAAGCCCGGTAGCACCATCGCCGAAATGGGCGGCGACCTTGAAGGAACTGCCCGATGCTAACGCGACCGCCCAGCCCTTATCCGTAGCGCTGCTCACGGCCGGGCGCGAGCCAATAACTTGCGGAAAGGTCCCGGTGCCCGCGCCGGTCCTCTTGATCCAAAACTCCACCGTCCAGCTTCCAGCCCCGGGCTTAAGAGATGCGCTGTTCGTCACCGTCATGAAGCCGGTCGTGCCGTCCAGCGCGAGCGCCGGGCTGGTCGCAAGCTCTAAATCGCCCAGCGCGGTTGTGTCGCCCGTTATGGGCGTGCTGGCGGCGATCACTTTCGTTAGCGTCCCAATATTAAACTGGGCCTGGGTATCATCGTTCACAACCGGGGGATTGCCGTTAATGCTCACCAGTAGCTGTTGAAGAAAAGGCGTCACGGCTTGATCACCGGTGGTGAGAGTTTGTCTTATGCTCAATTGCTTGCTCGACAGATCATTGTTTACGCCCGACTGTCCGAATATCCGCAGATTGTCCTGCGAGAGGGACAAGTCGCGCACCGGCACCAGCAGCAAGTTCGAACCCCCGAATACGATCGAGACGATCCCACCTCTGTTGTTTGCGCCGGGCGCTCCCACGATCAAGTCGGGAGTGTTATCAGTGTTGTCCGTAGTGTTGTAGCTGCCCGCCGCGACGATCGAGCCGAATCGGTCGCCTGCTTGATTTCCGAACACAGTGACGGTTGCGCTACCGCTTAAAAGGTCGAATCTCTTCTCGGAGCCGACAGCCGGATTCAATGCCGCGCCTCCCTGTAAGACATAAGCCTCGCCGGCGCTCGCACGGGCATCGGCTGGTCCATCCGCGTCCGGCGCGCCCATCAACAAGTCGGGTGTGCCGTCGCCGGTCACGTCGCCCGTTGCCACCGAGACTCCGAGGTGGTCCGCGTCATCGCTGCCGTAAACGGAGACGTTCTGTTGGGTAGCATTGATATCGAATGACTTTGATGTGCCCACCGCCGGAGTCAGGTTGGTGCCGCCAAATATTGCGAACACCGCGCCGGTATCGGTAGCTACAGGAACAAGCGCAACGGCGGTCCTATCGGCAAGCGGCGCTCCCGCTATTATGTCGGCGATTCCACCGCCGTTTATGTCAGCTATCGCGACAGAAGCGCCCAGTGCGTCTCCAGTTTTTCCGAACACAATGACATTGGCCGGTGTGGCTACAAGGTCGATCACCGTTGTTGCGCCGCCGATCGGATTAAGCTGTGATCCTCCGTATTGCGCATAGGCGGCCCCGGCGCCTGGCCGGGAGCTTCCGTCTGGGCCGTTGTTACCCGGAGCGCCCACTAGAATGTCTTTGACGGCTTGCTGGGCAGGAGTTTGAGCGGTGAGGCCACCCACGTTACCCACTGCTACCGACGCGCCAAACTGGTCGCCCGTGTTCACCCCGAAAAGCGCCACGTTCGCGGCATTCGCAGTGGCCAGATCGATTGTGTGAGGGTTGCTCAAAGCAGCGGAGCCGAAGATCACGAACACGGCTCCAGTGTCATTGCGCGCCGGCGGAGGTGGCGCCACTGCGCCTGGGAAATCGGCTCCTGGGGCTCCGATCGAGATGTCATCAATACCGTCACCGTTAACATCGCCAATCGCCAGAGAGAAGCCGAGCTTGTCGCCTGTCTTTGCGCCCAGAATCGTAATCTCGGCTTGACCGGCATTAGTATCGATTGTCCCCGATAGCCCCGACTTTCCGAGAACGATGTAAGCGATTCCCGCGCTGGTGCGAGTTTGCGGTGGGCCTACCGCCGGGTTAACCGTGAAGGTTGCATCGGGCGCGCCGGTCACCACATCAGGAATACCGTCTCCGTTAACGTCCCCCGTGGCTATCGCGTGCGCGCGCATGTTGGTGAGGTTAACGCCAAAGTTTCCCGCCGTGCCGTTGCCGCTGAGATGTTGGTTTGTAGTTGCGCCGAGAATTGTTGCGTTCGCTTCGGTCGCGACATTTATGAACCGGAGCGCTTCTGCTTGTTGGAACCCGGCGCTGGTTGAAAGAAGTAAGGTAGACGGGATGATCGCGGTAAGAGATGCCACCGCCAGGACGTTCGCTAGCGTTCTTATCTTTTTGTAAAACTTCATTTGATCTCTGCCTCCTCTAGGTAAGTCTAGTCGGTTCGTTTTGCCAACCTTCATTCATTGGAAACTGAGAAACTGGCTAAGCGCGCCGTTCACGGTCAGCTCGCTTTCCTGAGCGCTTGGATTGTCCACTGCCGAGCGAGTTGAGCCTGGGAGGAAGAGGCTCCTCACAACCAACTTCAAGAAGTCTATCACCCGGCGCTGGTGCGGGGCAATCGTGGTGTCCGACGACCGAATTGACACTGCCGAGACTCGTGATTAACAAGATCCTTTCGTCAGATCCCGCGGGGAGCATGGATCTGAGACATGGACAATCACGCCTCCCCCAACCTTTGACTCGAGGTGACAATACAAAGACGAATTACTGCAACTCATATGCCCGACAGCGAGGAAAGGGTTTCATCCTCTATTCGGAAAAAAGCGCTTGGTCGATCCCTGATTGAGCCTCGATCAGGGTGCCTCCATGTATACTAAGTTCGCCAATTAAGTATCCAGCCGACATTCACTACCCATTTGCGATCGATTATTCCAGGTGCTCATTTTCCTTTCAGCTCCCGAGTTGCCGACAAGACAAGACACGCCGATCTAGTGGGCTGGCTCTAGGTTAATCGTACGATTGTATACCAAATAGCAACATTGACTACGCTCTTCTGATTGTCCGCAGCAAGGTATCGTGCGATACTCTCGATCCGCTAGCGGCTTCCGTGCGAGTCCTTACAGTCCCTTGGAGAAAGGCGGCTGAGGCTTATTGCCGCAGAAGCAATTCATCATTGTTGCAGAGTTGATTCATAAAGGAGCCCAAGTGTGCGGGGCTCTGTCCTGCTTGCCCTGGCGTTGGCTTCGCCATCGGGCCGACTGACTAGCCAGCGTTTGAGTCCAGAGAATGAAGTTCGTCAACTGCGTGACAGAATCAAGTGGCGCTCGCTTAGGCGCGCGCACAATAAAGGAACGGATTTCTGTAAAGGAGAGAGGATGTCAGGAAAGAAAACCAGCCAGCAAAAGCGCTCAGGTTTGCTGACCCGGCGCAGGCCCCAAGTCGTCATTGCTGTTGCCTTCGTGCTGAGCTTGATCGCAGCCTTAACTATGCTGGCTAACTCCGGCGCGTTCGATTCTGCGCTCAGGCAAAAGGAGAAGA
>JBBPIG010000031.1:0-24461 GCA_038040445.1 Acidobacteriota bacterium
CTGCGGCTAATCCTATGTTTGCCGACTCGGTCAATCTCGGACCGTTCACGATTCCGCCGGGAGAAAAGATCGTCATCATGTTCTCGGCGACGGTCAACGATCCGTTTACCGGAGGTTCACCCCAGGTCTCTAATCAGGGCACGGTCACAGCAGACGGCGGCATCAGTGTGCAGACTGATGACCCGGATGTTGCTGGCGCTGCCAACCCTACAGTCACGCAGATCAACCTTCCTGACGTGACTGTGGCAGTCTCGCCTGCTTCGACCCCCGAGGATGGAGTCGGAAACCTGGTCTACACGTTCACCCGCACGGGCTCGACTACCGCCGCGATCACTGTAAACTTCACGGTCGGCGGGACTGCTACGTTCAACACCGACTACACCCAGACCGGAGCAGCAACGTTTACCGCGTCAACGGGCACGGTCACGATTCCCGCCGGACAGGCTTCCGCGACGGTCACGATCGACCCGACTGCGGACACGGCTTTTGAGACGGATGAGACCGTGATACTGACTGTGATTGCGGGCACCGGATACGAACCTGGAACGCCAGCGTCTGCCATAACGGCCACTGGTACGATCGCCAATGACGACACCGAAGTGTCTGTCGCCGTATCACCAACCTCGACGCCTGAGGACAGCGCGACGAATCTCGTCTATACATTCACCCGTCAGGGCATCACGACCGGCGCACTGACGGTGAACTTCAGCGTGGGAGGCACGGCAACGTTTAGCACCGATTACACCCAGACCGGAGCCGCGACCTTCACCGCATCGAGCGGTACCGTGACGTTCGCAGCGGGAAATACAACCGCTACCGTGACTGTTGATCCGACTGCCGACACAACCGTTGAGTCCGATGAAACAGTAGTGCTCACGGTGGCCGCAGGCACGGGTTATACCGTCGGCACTCCGAGCGTGGCGACCGGCACAATCACGAATGACGACGCCGATGTGTCGGTAGCCGTGTCTCCAGCTTCGGTTCTCGAAGATGGAGCGACAAATCTGGTTTACACATTCACACGCACCGGGTTCACCGGCGCGGCTTTGACTATCAACTTCTCAGTCGGCGGCACCGCGGTCTTCATCGCGGGTCCCGGAAGTGACTACACCCAGACTGGAGCTGCGACATTCACTCCAACAACCGGGACTGTGACGTTCACCGGAACGAATACTACGGCGACTGTGACGATCGATCCGACTACGGACGCAACGGGAGAAGCGGACGAGACTGTGATTCTCACGGTAACCAGCGGCACCGGTTACAACCCGGCGGTTCCAACTTCGGCGACCGGGACGATACTCAACGATGACACGGCAGTGAGCGTGGCGGTATCGCCGACGACGTCCGCGGAAGACACCGGGCCAAACATGGTCTACACCTTCACTCGCACCGGCGACACAAGCGCGGCTCTGTTAGTCAACTTCTCAGTCGGCGGCACGGCGGCCTTCAGCACCGACTACACACAGAGTGGGGCTGACAGCTTCACCGCGTCGACGGGAACGATAACCATTCCGATTGGCCAAGCTTCCGCCGCGGTGACCATTGATCCCACGGCTGATAGCACGGTCGAGCCGGATGAGACGGTAGTGCTGACGGTGACCGCGGGCAGCGGTTACGCTCCGGGTCCGCCAAACCCGGCAACGGGGACGATTCTCAACGATGACACGGAAGTATCAGTGACGGTGGCGCCCTTGATGGTCGCTGAGAACAGCGGGACCTCGTTGGTCTACACCTTCACCCGCACGGGAGTCACCACCGGCACGTTGACGGCGAACTTCACAATCGGCGGCACCGCCACATTCACAACCGATTACACGCAAACGGGCGCGGACAGCTTCACGCCGCCAAACGGCACTGTAAGCTTCGCGCTAAATAGCCCGACCGCAACCGTGACGATCACGCCGGTTGGCGATACTGATGTCGAGACGGACGAGACTGTGATCCTGGCCGTGGCGGCAGGCACAGGCTACAACATCGCCGCGTCGAACAACTCAGCAACCGGTACGATCACCAACGACGACGCTACGGTATCGGTCGCGGTGTCGCCGTTGTCAGTAAATGAAGACGGCGCTACGAACCTCACCTACACATTCACCCGCTCCGGGTTCACGGGCGGACCGTTGACTGTCAACTTCAGCGTGGCAGGCAGCACTGCCTCAGCGACCGATTACACTGTGATCGTCGGGCCGAATGTCACCTTCAACAGCGGGCTGGGCACGGGAACGGTCACCTTCACCGGCAGCAACACAACGGCCGATGTCACGGTTGACCCGACCTCAGACGTTTCACCCGAGCCAAACGAAACCGTGGCAGTAGGCATAACAGCGGGCGCCAACTACACCGCAACTGCTCCTACTTCAGCGACCGGGACGATTCTCGATGACGACACGGCGGTGAGCGTGGTTGTGTCGCCGACGTCGGTGGCTGAAAACAGCGGGTCGAGCATGACCTACACCTTCACCCGCACTGGCGACACGACCGCCGCGCTGTTGGTGAATTTCTCTGTGACAGGCTCGGCGACGTTCACGACCGATTACACCGAGAGCGGATCGACAAGCTTCACGCCGCCGACAGGGACGGTGACGATTGGGGCAAGCAACACCATGGCGCAGGTGATAGTCACGCCGGTCGGAGATATCGCAGTTGAGACGAACGAAGACGTGGTTTTGACAGTGACCGCCGGCGCCGGCTACAACATCGGCGCGCCAAGCGTGGCCACCGGCACGATCACCAACGACGACACCGATGTTAGTGTAACGGTGGCTCCAGCGTCGGTCGCTGAAAACAGCGGCACGGCGATGGTCTATACCTTTACCCGCACGGGCGTGACGACGGGCGCGATCTCGGTGAACTTCACCATTGGCGGAACGGCCACTTTTACTACCGACTACACGCAGAGCGGGGCGGCAAGCTTTACGCCGCCTAACGGAACGGTGACCATAGCCGACGGCAACAGCAGCGCTCAAGTGACGATCACGCCGGTCGCGGACAGCGATGTCGAAGGAAACGAGACGGTGATCCTCGCTGTGGCGGCGGGCGCGGGCTACAACGTCGCGGTGTCGAACAATTCGGCGACCGGGACAATCACAAACGATGATACCGATGTGACCTTGAGCATCTCGCCGTCATCGGTTGGTGAAGACGGCGCGACCCCGCTGGTCTACACGTTTACTCGGAGCGGGATCACGACGGGCGCGCTGACCGTGAGCTTCACGATCGGCGGCACAGCCACCTTCACCAACGACTACACGCAGACGGGCGCGGCTAGCTTTGACGGCAGCACGGGCACAGTGGTGATACCAGACGGCAATACGACGGCCGCGGTAACATTGACGCCGGTGAATGATGTGAAGGTGGAAGGCAGCGAGACGGTGTCGCTGACTTTGAGCGCAAGCCCGAACTATGACATCGGGACGCCGGGAGCGGTAACCGGTACGATCACCGATAACGACACGGCGACGGTTGCATTCGCGTTGTCGTCCAGCAACGCACCCGAGCAAACGACGCCTCACAATGTTGGGGTGACGCTGGTGATCACGGCTGACGGCGCGGGTACGCCGATGCTCGAGCGCAGCGTCTCGGTCAACGTCCAAAACCTGCTGACGGGCACAGCTACCAACGGCGGCACCGATTATACCTTCAGTCCCAATCCGCAGACGGTGACTTTCAACAGCGGGGACATTGCTCAGACTAAGAACGTTTCGATAAGCATAGTCAACGACTCGCTATCGGAGGGCAACGAGACGATAAATCTCGCGCTCAACACGCTGGTTGACAACACCGGCGGACAAGCGAGCATCGTCAGCCCGACCGCTCATACGGTCACAATTGTAGATAACGACATTGATCTGCAGGTGACCAAGACCGAGTCCTCAGACCCGGTTGCGGCCGGATCAGGTCCCAACAACCTGACCTACGTGGTTAAGGTCAAAAACATCGGGCTGACCGCCGCGACGGGCGTGGTGCTTAGCGAAACCCTGACGCTGCCCGCGGGCGTGACGTTGGTGTCAATCACCGGCAGCGCCGGAACGACGGTCACTCCCGTTGTTCCCAATGTCAGCTACACCTGGACCGTTGGCGGGCTCGCCGTTAATGCAGAGGCAACGCTGACGGTAGTGCTTACGGTTGGCGCCGGTACGGCGGCGGGTACGAACACGATCTGCGACACGGCCACGGTCACCGCATCCGGCGAGAACAGGGTAAACACTTCGGATGATACGAAGACGGAATGCACCTCGGTCGTTGCGCAGGCCGACGTGGAGATCGTCAGCAAGACCGATTCGCCCGACCCGATATGCGTGGGGGGTGACATCACCTATTCGATCAGCTTCCGAAACAACGGGCCTGGGCCGGGCCTGAATGCCAAGGTGACTGACGCGGTGCCTGCGAACACCACGCTCGTTTCGGCAACTACAGCGTCGCCGGGCTGGGGTCGCACCGACGCAGTACCGGCGGGCGGCACTGGGAACATCGTATTCTCGAAGGCCTCGGTAGCCAACGGTGAGACCGCGATGTTCCAGATCGTGGTGAAGGTGAACGCCGGAACGGTTCACGGAACGACGATAACCAACACCGCAACGGCGAGTTCCGATCTTCTGGATCCTACGCCTGGCAACAACAGCAAGTCGACTACGACCACGGTAGACCCGACGCCGCCGACATTCACAAACGGCTGCCCGTCGGCGATCAACGTTGCGGCTCCGGCCACATGCCCGTTCTCAAGTGCGGGAACGGTGACCTATGCGAGTCCCGCAGTAAGCGACAACTGTCCTGATGCGACCGTAGCCTGCGTTCCGCCGTCTGGGTCGATGTTCCCGGCGGGCACGACGATGGTAACATGCACGGCCACGGACACGGCAGGCAACACCGCGACGTGCAGCTTCCCGGTGACGGTGTTCAGTCTGTGCCTACAGGACGACTCGAACCCCGGAAACGTTGTCCTGGTGAACCCGACGACGGGCGAGTTTCGATTCTGCTGCAGCGGAGTACTGGTGGCGAGCGGCGTCGGCACGCGGACGGTGAAGGGCTGCATCGCGACCATTCAGAAAACAAGCGGAAACCTCAGCGTTCTAATCAAGGTCGACGGAGCGGCTCGCAGGGGGACTGCGAATATACAAGTGGGGGCGACTCAGTGTTCGATCGTGGACAGAGACATTACGAACAATACCTGCATCTGTCCGTGATTTGAGCCCGGTTGTACGGTTGGAAGGTTGCTGGATCGAAAGGAGAGGTATCTGAGCTTATTGGATGACGAGGCCACGTGGGTGTGACGAGCAGAAGCCTCGGTGTAAACGATCCTGTTCGCGCCGCGGACGCGAAGCTTCAGGTAGCCCAGACATCAATCTATTCGCAGAATGGCCCGGTCCAACCAGCCGGGCCATACTATTTTGGTTCGTACTTCAGAACTACCCCGCTTAGCCCAACTGCCCAACCCACGCGAGTGTTGACGAACACCACATCCATCAGCCTGCCCGGAACCGGCCCGCCTACATCGACCCAGCTTTCACCGGCATCCGGCGTGTAGAGAATCGCGCCCTCATCGCCGACGGCCCATCCGTGATCGCGATCGGTGAAGAAGATGTCGTGCATCTTGAACTGATCTTTGATCTCGTACATTTTTCTCCAGGTGCGCCCGGCGTCGTTCGTCCTGGCCAGGCGTCCGCTGCGGCCAACTACCCAGCCGTCATTTGGAGACGTGAAGAATATCGATCTGAATACATCTTCGGGCAGCTTGGTCTGAACCCTGGTCCAGTTGAGCCCGCCGTCGCCCGTCTTGTAGAAGCTGCCGCCCATCGTGCTGGCCCACCCGTGCTCGGCGTCCAGAAAAAATACCGCAGAAGTAGTTTGATCGAACGGGTAAGCGATCTCGTTCCAGTTCCGGCCGCCATCGATAGTAGTAAGCAGGATGCCAGGCTGCTCGGCAAACTCATCCTTGCGGCCGCCTCCCCAAGCCCATCCGTGCGATGAATCGATGAAGCGGATCTGGTCAATCTGCTCCGGCTGTGCAAGCTCCGGCTCGCGGCGATTGCCTGGCAATTTGAGCATGACCGTTCCCGCCTTGCGTTGAAGGGTCCAGCTCGCACCGCCGTCGGTTGTGTGGAGAATGTTTCGATCTATTGTCAGCGACCAGCCCTGTTGAGGATCGGCAAACCAGACTGATCGGATCTTGTTCTTGAACTGATCGGGTATCGCTCGCCAGGTCTGGCCGCCGTCCGTTGTCTGAAGGACCTCGAAGCCTTGATTGGCCTTGAGCGGGTCTTCAACTTTTGCACCGGGCTTCTTTGGTTTGCCTTCCTTGTTAGCGTTCTCATTGCCTTCGGGCGGTTCGTAGCTGCGTCCGCTCTGTCCGTTGAGCCAGCCAACGCTCTCGTTGACGAAGTTCGCGCTATAAAACGAATTGCCGGCGCCGGTGTCCTGAGCCACCCACACGCCCGGCGCTTTCGAAGTCGAGCAGCCCGCGCCGAAGATGACCGCAGCGGCGAGAAGGTGGGAGAGCATTCGCAGCTTGAGCATTCGGATTCCTTTTTGGCTCCTGTGGTGACGAGGATTCATCAATCATCGAAATTCTATCATCGCGGTGTTGGTGTATAAACCGAAGTCGGGAGGGAGAAAGCGGAGTGGGAAGCTCGCTGGGGACTAGTTAGAATGGCTGGCTGACCTTCCGTTAGGCAATTATCGAGGTGGCAATATTGGCTTGAAGACCGCTTCAAGCTGGCGTTCGATCCTTTCAAGCCGCTGATCTATTGCAGCCAGTCTTTGGTCAAAACGCTTCTCCAATTGATCCACTAGCCGTTCCGTTGCCCGTTGGTTGAGCGACGATGCACCAAAGATTGATACAACCAGAGCTAGAATCGCGATCGCACCCGACATCAAGGCCACATTGGGACTCAACATCTAACTCCTCTTATCGTTTCGTATCCAAATCATTCTAGCAAACGGCAAACGAGAGTTGAACTCTGAATTCCGTCTCGAATCACACATCACTCAACGACTCACTGAACAACTTTCAACTTCGCCGTGTTGGACCGGCCGCCGTCCGGGTGCCGCGCTTGAAGAATTAGCACGGCCGGCTGGCTTGTCATCTCGGCAGGTATTCGAGCGGTAAACGAAGCATCGCCGGCGTAGGTGGTGCTGACCGCGATGTCGTTCACGAACAGGACTACGCCTGGCTTGAACGCGACGCCGCCAACCGTAAGCTCGAAGACGCCGCCGCCCGCTCTTATCTTTCCACGCGACAGTCGCGTGATCAGTGGACCATTCTCGACGGTCAGCGTCAAGCTATTAGACCGATTGCCGTCGGCGTTCACCACTACCAACGGAAGCTCGGCTGCGCGCGCAAAGAACGAGCTCGGCGCAATGGCAACAAGCGCGGTTGAAGACACGAATCTCGTCTCCACAGCTTCGCCTTGTATAAGGACCGCTGCGCCCCGCTGGAAGCGTTCGCCCCCGATCGAGATTTCAAGATTGACGGCGCCGGTCCCGGTCGTCTCGGGAGTGATTCGAAGAACTCGCGGCGGGTCGTCGGTGATCAACAGCCGCACGCTGCCTGAAAGCTCGCCCCTCGGATTTTTGACTCGCACATCGGCCGCGCCTGCCTCGGTAACAAGAGCCGCGCTGACCTGCGCCTCGAGCAGCGCGTCTGATCGATAAACAGTCGGCAGAGCCGTGTTGCCAAACAAGACAACGGCGCCCGGCAAGAAATTGCTGCCTGAAACCGTGAGCGCAAACTGCTGCGAGCCGACACGAATCGACCCAGGCGTTAAGCTGCCAATGCGCGGCTTGATCGTGAACGTCTGCCCTGCAGCCTTCGTGCCCGGGGAAAACAGGCGGCTCGCATCAGCAGCCACAATCGTGTGAATCGCGAACGTTGAGCCGTCCCCGTCCGGATCGCGATTGATAGATTGTCCTGCGCCGCCTTCGGCAGCGCTGACCTTGATCTCCTGTACAATGCGTCCCTGCGCGTCTTGAAGAACGATCGTATCGCCGCCATTGTTGAGTGACAGCCCTCCGGTCGAGGCCTTGAATACCAGGTGATTGTCCGCCGCGTTGCCGAAAGCACCCGTTGGCGTTCCGCCGCCAAAGACGACCGCGGCTTCAAACGGCGGCAGCAGTGTGCCGGGCGGAAACACATGCCGAACGGCGTCGGCATCGAATAGCTTGAAACCGGATATATCCAATGGGTCGCCGGAGCGGTTCAATATCTCGACGAACTCGTCCGAAGATGAGCTGCGCGTGCCGTCGCCGTTGGCATCACCAGCCGCACCTTCGGGAGGATCGGCGAGATATTCGTTAATGACCAGCGGGTCCTTTATTAGTACCTTCAGCGCGACGACATTTGAGAATCCGAAGTCGGGATTCTCAACGCCGAGCGAGACAGTCCCAGGGTTCCGAGTCAGCGCGTCCGGAACTCTCGCTTGCAGCCGCTCGCTACTGATGAACGTCGTGTCGAGCGCTGCTCCGCGTCGCAGGCCTTCCACAATGCGGACTACCGCTCCACGCTGAAACTTCAGGCCGCTGATCGTTACCGTCACATCACCGCTTCCTGCAATAACGCCGGCTGGCTCGATCGATCCTATCAAAGGGGGGTCGGGAAGGACTTGAAAGACCGTTTCGTTCGAGCGCGTCTCATCGGGATTCTGAACTGCGATTCCATGGATACCGACCCCCGAGATCAGCGATGCCGGCACATTCGCCGACAACTCGGAGCTCGAGACTAATGTGGTCACCAGCTCCGTTTGATCGAAGAACACCTTGGCGTTGCTCTTGAAGTTGGCTCCCTTGACCGCCAGCTCAAGACTCGGCCCGCCTGCGATAGCGGTCGCAGGTGATATCGAAGTGATGACCGTCGTGGGCGCAATCACGTTGAATATCGCCGCGTTCGATTCTCTGCCGTCACTGTTGCGCACAACGATCAGGTGCGCTCCGAGCGTCGCGGTGAAGGTGGCGGGCACCGTGGCTCTCAAGACGTTCGAGCTAATGAATGTCGTCGCGACCGGTGTTCCTTCGACCAACGCGGCCGCTAAGGAATCGAAGTTCAGACCCGTCAAGAACAGTTGGAACTGCCCGCTACCGACAATGACGGAACTCGGTAAAAGCGACTCCAGGATTGGAGGTGGAGGGATGATCGTAAGCGTGACCGGGTTCGACCGATTGCCTCCCTCATTGCGCACCTGTACCTGATGAGGCCCGCTTGCGGCGAGGATGTTTGCAGGCACGTGGCCCGAAAGTTGATCCGAGCTGATGAACATCGTCGCCACGGACTGTCCGTCAATAAAGACTTGCGATGCTCCGTCGAAACCGCTGCCTGCAACGGCCATATCAAACGGCGGGTCACCTTGCTTCGCGCTGTCGGGATCAATTGAAGTGATGCGCGGTCCTGAAGTGAACGGCGCGGCGTTGACCCGGGCGCCGGGCGAGAACAAACGACCGCCGCTTCCAGCGATACTCGAGTGCGTCGCGAATGCTATCCCTGACAGATCCGGGTCGCGATTGATAGATTGGTTGGCGTTGCCTTCTGTTGTGCCGTACGTCACCGACTCGATCACCACCGCCGACGGGTCCTTTATGGTTATAGTGTCGCCGCCGTTGTTGAGCGACAGCGCGGCGGTGAACACCAGTCCGTTGAACAACGCGTTACCGAATTCGCCCATCGGCGTGCCGCCGCCGAAGATCACGGCGGCCTCGCTGGCCGGAATAATCGTACCCGCCGGGAATGTGAAGCGCAGGTTGTCGGCATCGCTGAGGGTATAGCCTCCGACGTTGACCGGTATGTTTGTGCGATTGATGACTTCAACGAATTCATCCTGCGACGAATCCCGCGTGCCGTCGCCGTTGGCATCCCCGATGAGATCACCCGGCGCGCTGCCGGGAGGGTCGGCCAGATACTCGTTGATACCGATAGCCGCAAGCACCTTGAATGTCACGCTGTTGGAAATGACCGGTCCCGGGTTCTCGACTGTGACCGCGTGCGCGTCCGGGACGTTGGTGACCGACTCGGGGATCGTGGCGTTCAACGTCATCGCGCCCCCGAAGCTCGTGTCGACGGGTGAGCCGTCAACTCGAACCACCGAGGCCGCTTGAAAATGACTGCCGGTCACCGTTATCGGTACATCGCCGCTGCCGACAATGGCTGCACTCGGCGAGATCGAGTTGATTACCGGGTTAGGCGCGGTGAACGTGCTTCCGTCGACGCGCGTGCCTGGAGAAAAGAGCCTGCCGCCGCTGCCGGTTGCCGTCGAGTGGTTCACGAAGCCGCCGGTGATGTCCGGGCTTCGGGTGATGGACTGATCGGCATTGCCTTGCGTGGAACCATACGTGAGGGACTCAACCGTGCTGTTGAGGTTGTCTTTTAGTGTGATGGTGTCGCCGGCATTGTTGAGCGACAGCGCGGCGGTGAACACCAGGTTATTCGCGTGCGCGTTGCCGAAATCGCCGGTTGGCGTGCCGCCGCCGAAGACGACCGCGACCTCGCCGGCCGAAATAATCGTACCCGGCGGAAACGTAAAGCGCACGCTGTCGGCGTCGCTGATAGTATAGCCGCCGACGTTGACGGGCGTGCTTGTGCGATTGATGACTTCGACGAATTCATCCTGCGACGAATCGCGCGTGCCGTCGCCGTTGGCGTCCCCGATGAGATCACCCGGCGAGCTGCCGGGTGGGTCGGCCAGGTACTCGTTGATGCCGATGGCCGGCAGTACCGTGAAAGTCACGCTGTTGGAAATGACCGGGCCCGGATTCTCGACTGTGACGGCGTGCGCGCCGGGCATGTTGATGACCGAGGCGGGGATCGTGGCGTCCAGCGTCATCGCGGTCCCGAAGCTCGTGTCGATCATGGAGCCGTCCACGCGAACGTGCGAGGCCGCTTGAAAATTGCTGCCGGTGACCGTGATTGGAGTATTGCCGCCGGCTACGACTGCCACATCGGGCGCGACCGAAGCAATCACCGGGTCGGTGGTCGTGAACGGGCTGCCGTTGACGCGCTTGCCGGGTGAAAAGAGGGCGCCGCCACTACCAGCCGCCGACGAATGGGTGGTGAAACCGCCGGCGATGTCCGGGCTCCGGGTGATGGACTGATCCGCGTTCCCTTCAGATGAACCGTAGGTTAGCGTAACTACGACCGAGCTGCTGCTGTCCTTGACTGTGATAGTGTCGCCGGCGTTGTTTAGCGACAATCCCGCCCCGCCGGCTGAAAACACAAGCCCGTTCGCCGCCGCGTTACCAAACGTCCCCGCCGGAGTGCCGCCGCCAAAAACGACGGCCGCCTCACCCGGAGGAATGATTTTGCCCGCGGGAACCGTGAACCGCACCTGTAAAGCGTCGCTGACGGTGAACCCGCTGATGTCTAGCGGCACGGCTCCGCTGTTGACCAACTCAACGAACTCGTCTTGCGTGGTGTTTGATGTACCGTCTCCGTTCGCGTCGCCCGCTGCGCCGGCCGCCGGGTCGGCGAGATACTCATTGATGATAAGTGTGACAACCTGAGGTGTCAGCTTCGCGGCAGGTGAAAGACCCTGAGGCTTCCGCGAAGCAAGCACGGAGAATAGAACACCCGTTGTCAAAAAGAATACGCACAGCGTCGAGATGAATTTTCTCATCAACATCACCCCGCTCCATCAAGTCTTTTTATGCTTATAGTCGAATCAGATGATAATGCCCCGAGATCGGCCTTCGGAGATACCCAGTGGCAGCGATGCTACACCACTGAAGGCTACAGCGCAAATTATATTCTGCAATTAGCAAATATATTCCGCGTAACGCGATAGACGTTAGCATTCTGGCGGTCGCCACCTTGTACGGCGTGGCACCATGCGCGCCTTCGTGTCAGAACGTTGAAAAACTTCTCCGCCGTTTGTGATAGAATGCGAGTCCGTTTGAGAGCGAGCCTTACCAATTCTTGCGGGTGGACACTTCGTCGTTACTCACAAAGAATGAACGCTTGCGAATTCAGCAGATTGAAGCGCGATAGTGGAATCAATATCAAATCCCTTCAAGAGAAAACTCTCGTTTTGATGAGCACATTTCGCAATGATGCCGGAGGAGTTCTATGAAAGATCGGAAAATGGAGCACGAGCTGGGACTCGACTTCTTGCGCGTCGTCGAAGCGGCAGGCATCGCTTCGGCTAAGACCATGGGCCAGGGCGACCGCAAGTACTCAGATCACGTCGCGGTCGAAGCCATGCGCGAGATCATGGACACCGTGCCGATGCGAGGCGAGATCGTCATCGGTGAGGGCGAGCGCGACGCAGCGCCGATGCTGTACATCGGAGAGAAGGTAGGGCTCGGCCATAAACCCGACGTCGAGGACGTCGAGCTCTTTCCCGAAGTCGATATCGCGGTTGATCCGCTCGAAGGCACCAACCTGTGCGCGACGGGTTCGTCCAACGCCATCGCCGTGATGGCCTGCTCCGAAAAGGGAGGGCTGCTGCGCGCGCCTGATCTGTACATGCAGAAGCTGATCGTCGGCCCGTCATCTAAAGGCGCGGTCGATCTCGATGCGCCGGTCAAGGACAATCTTCGCAGCATTGCGCGGCGGCTCAACCGCGACATAGAAGACCTGGTGGTTATAGTTCTCGAGAGGCCTCGTCACCAACGGCTGATCGCCGAAATACGCGAGGCGGGCGCGCGCATCAAGCTGATTTCTGATGGCGACCTTTCAGCAGGCATTTCCGCTGCGGTAGGGGGTTCGGGGATTCACGCGGTGATGGGCACCGGCGGCGCGCCGGAGGGCGTGTTGACCGCCGCGGCGATGAAATGTTTGAACGGCCAGATCCTGGCGCGGTTCGTGTTGAAGGAGCAACTCGAGGACATCGAAGACCGCAACCGGATTGCCGAAGGCGCCGTCGAGCGAATGAAGGAGATGGGAATCAGCGACCCGGGCCGTATCTACGACACCGACGACCTCGCGCCCGGCAAGAAGATCATCTTCGCTGCCACGGGGGTGACCGATGGAACGATACTTCGCGGAGTCCGCTTCTTCGGGACAGGCATCCGCACGTCTTCGATCATCATGGCAACCGAGCGCACAAAGCGTGTGCGCTTCATCGACACCGTTCACATCGAAGGCGGCCCGGATACTGTTGTCAGGTTTTAGTCCCGCATAGTCCTGCATAGTCCGTGGTCCGTAGCTCCGTAGCTCCGTAGCTCCGGGCTACGGGCTACGGGCTACGGACTACGGACTACTGACCACCAACTATGGTGCAAAAACCCTCGAAGCTTCAGCCCGCGCTGCTCGGCGGCCTCGTGCTCGGCCTCGGCGCGGTCATACCGGGTCTCTCCTACGGAAATCTCTGTTGCTGCGGGTGGGGAATTGTCGGCGGAGCGCTTTCGGCGTACTTGCTGATCAAGCGTTCCCCGGTGTTGCCCATCGCCAAGGGTGACGGAGCGGTAGCGGGCGCACTGGCCGGCGTTGTCGGCTCGTTTATCTACCTGGTGATAGCTGTTCCGCTCAGCTTGCTCCAGTGGAACGCCATCGTCGCCCAAGTACAACAGAGGGCCGACGCTGCCTCCGACGCGGCAAGCCGGGAAATGGTGAGCCAGGTCGTCTCAATTATGCAGAGCCATCCGGTGTTGATCTCTCTGGGGATCTGGCTCATCTTCGCGATTGTTGGGGTCAGCGTCGCAGCGCTGGGAGGGGTGATCGGCGTGGCGATGTTCGAAAAACGGAAGGGTCAGCAGTATCCGCCTCAAGCGCCACCTTCGAGCGCGGGGTTCCCGCCGGGCTATGCGCCGCCGGGCCCACCTCCCGGCGAAACCCATCCTCCTGGCGCGGCGCCCTACGGGGGCAGTGAGCCACCCTCGTACTGACCATAAAGTGCTGGCATAAGATCAAAACTCCGGTTCTGGTGAAACAGTATTGAGAATTGAAAATTGCAAAATGAAAATTGCAAATTGACGCCACAAGCTTGAAGCGTGTTCTTGGGGTTTCAATTTTCATTTTTCAATTTTCAATTCTCAATTCCCGCCTCTTCTCTGTCTTGAAATGAGTACCCCGCGCCACCTATACTCTCCGCTTGGTTGCGCTTACAATTTTTTAACGATAACCGTTTAGCAGTCCAGACCGTCTTCATAGGAATTCAATGACCAAGCTATCCACAACGACCCTGCTCGGGATTGTCTTATGCGTTTTGGCGGGGCCGGCTCGCGCAGAAAATCAGGCCTCGATACGAGGAACGATAATTGAAAAGCGCGGCTATGCTATGGTGGGCTTGACTGTCCGAGCGCGCAACAACGCCACGGGTACGGAATACCAAACAACCTCCCGCGCCGGTGTGGACTCCTCCTCCGATAGTCGCGATGGGTTTGATAGCCTGCGCCAGCTTCGATTGATAACCGACGGGATTGCCAGCTTCTCGTTCGACAACCTCGAACCGGGCCGCTACGTACTTGCCTCGGCATGTCCGGGCGAGGATCGCATCCTCGGCTCGGCAGTGGTCGAAGCCGGCGAGACCACTGAAGTCGAGCTGCTTGCGTTTCCGTTGATCGAGACGGGCAACGTGGCAGTCGACAAGTCTATTGCTTCGTCCGAGCCTCAAGGCGGGCGCTATCCGGCAGGCAACATCAGCTACCTGAACGTCAACGACACGCTGGACATTTATTTCATGTGGGTCTACTTCGGCATCCTGGGGCTGCTCTCTGTTTATGGTTTCTATCGCTACCGCCTTGTGTATTTGTTCCTTCGCTACCATAAGCATCGCCCGCAGCCGAAATCCAAGTTCGCTCCGGGCCGTCTGCCTCGAGTCACCGTGCAGTTGCCGCTGTTCAACGAGATGTATGTCGCCGAGCGCTTGATCGATGCGGTAGTCAAGCTGGAATACCCGCGCGAGCTGCTCGAGATTCAAGTGCTGGACGATTCGACTGATGACACTCAGCGGATCGCTTCGGCGGTGGTGAACAAGTACTTCGAGCAGGGCTTTGACATCGTCTATCACCATCGCGCGGCCCGCGAGGGCTTCAAAGCCGGCGCACTGGAAGCGGGGCTCAAGAAATCTTCGGGCGAGTTCTTCCTGATCTTCGACGCCGATTTCGTGCCGCGGCCCGATTGCATCCGGCGCCTCATCGACTACTTCACCGACGAGCGCGTCGGAATGGTGCAGATGCGATGGAGTCACATCAACGAGAACTACTCGCTGTTGACGAAGGTGCAGGCGATCATGCTGGACGGGCACTTCGTGATCGAGCAAGTAGCGCGTAATCGATGCGGCGGGTTCTTTAACTTCAACGGCACGGCGGGGATGTGGCGGCGCGAAGCGATCGAGTGGTCAGGCGGCTGGCAACACGACACGCTTGCCGAAGACACCGACCTCTCGTATCGCGCGCAATTGATGGGTTGGCACTTTGTCTATCTGGCTGACGACGATGTGCCCGCCGAGCTGCCGGTTGAGATGAACGCTTTCAAGTCGCAGCAGCGACGATGGGCCAAGGGCGTCGTTCAGGTCGGGATAAAACTGTTTCGACGGATGTGGCATGACCCGCGTCTCTCGGCGCGCGTGAAACTCGAGCAGTTCTTCCGGCTGACCGGAAACCTCGCCGCGCCGCTGGTCATCGCGCTCGCGCTGATCAACCTTCCGATACTCATAGTGCGTTACAACCAGGGACTGTTTCATCTGTTCGCGCTGGATGTGCCGATTCTCACGTTCTCGACGGTGTCGGTGATCGTCTACTACGTGGTGACCCAGCGCTATCTGCACCCTGACACCTGGAAGAAATCAATCAAGTACATTCCGTTCGTGATGAGCATGGGCATCGCGCTAACGTTCTCCAACGCCCGGGCGGTGCTTGAAGCGCTGCTGGGGATGAAGTCAGGTTTCGTGCGCACGCCCAAATACCGCATTGAGAAAACGGGCGACTCGTGGGCGCCGAAGAGCTACGTCAAGCGAGGCTTTTCGTTCCCGATCCTGGAACTGCTGTTCGCCATCTACTTCGCGTTCACGATCTGGTACGCGATCGATAGCAACACATTCGGGACGATTCCATTCCTGCTTATTTACTTTTGTGGGTACGCGTACGCGGTGGCGCTGGCTGTCACCCAGGCACGAATGAGCCTCCGCGGCAAATAGCCCGCCGTGTCAGCCGGACTCGCGTCGCCGATTCTGATCTTCACTGTTTTCTTTTGTTTTTGCCTCTTGCGACACTAATGAGCGCTCTCAGCAGACGATGGTATGCTAGACTGGAATCCGATCGATAGGAGAGCTGTGATGGCCTCTAATCCGAAAACGCGCTACACCCCGGAAGAATACCTCGCTCTTGAGCGAAGCAGTGAGACGAAACACGAGTACTTCAACGGTGAAATCTTCGCGATGGGCGGCGCGAGTCCACAGCACGTCGGGATCGTCACCAACTTAGTAGTCGAGCTTGGCTCACAGTTGAAGCAGGGCTCTTGCAGGGTATTCTCCGCGGACCTTCGAGTAAACGTAGATCCAACCGGGCTGTACACCTATCCCGATGTTGTCGTGGTCTGCGAACCGCCTGAGTTCAGCGACCAGCAGAAAGACACATTGTTGAATCCAGTCTTGATCATCGAGGTGCTTTCCGATTCAACCAAGGACTACGACCGGGGCGGAAAGTTTGAGCAGTACCGCACGATCGAATCGTTCGCGGAGTACCTGCTGATTGCGCAGGACAGGCCTCACGTCGAGCATTACGTCCGGCAACTAGACAGGAGTTGGGTCCTCTATGAAACCAACAGCTTGGACGATACGATCCGACTAAAGTCAGTGCCCTGTTCACTGCCGTTATCCGAAATCTACGACAAGATCGACTTTCCGAGAACTCGTTAGATTAAACTCTCAGGCAACCACGAGGAAGTTTCAAAAACACAATCGACGGGCATCGTCACGGCGCTGGATTGGTCGAACCGCGACGCAGTCAGATCTAAGCCGAGTTCGGGAAATCGTTCGCTCGACGGTCACATCAGCACACGGATCAAAGGTTTGCACACCGGCACGGCCTATGAGGTAGAATCCTGATCTTGTGTTCGCGCAATCTAAACGAGGCTCTCATAATGGAAAAGACCGCTGCTGCCCTCATCCTATCGATGGTTCTTGTTCAAGCCAGTGCCCGGCCGGTTGCCGGGCAGTCACGCGTTGCTCAGTATTCCAAGACCACGCTTCTCCCGGACAAAGAAGTCGCCGCTCTCGGGGCTGAGATCAACGGCTCGATCGCCAAGGACACGGTGATCGAACTGTCGCGGTATCATCGCGTCCAAGCGTCTTCGGGCTTCTCGCGGGCCGCTGAGTTCATCGCAGGGAAGGCCAAGGAATACGGTCTCGATCAAGTTCAGATCGAACGATTTCCTGCCGATGGGCAGAAGACTTACTACACGCTCAAATCAACTCCCGGCTGGGAAGCCGAGCGCGCCGAGCTGTGGGAAGTCGAACCGCGCAAGTCGAAGGTCGCCGACTGGGACGAGATGCGAGTCGCACTCGCCGATTACTCGCAGAGCGCGGACGTCACCGGGCCGCTCATTGACGTTGGCGCGGGCACGTCACCGAAGGATTACGAAGGTAAAGAAGTCAAAGGCCGCGTCGTGCTCGCCGGCGGAGGAGTCGCCGCAGTTCACAAGATGGCTTGCGACGAGCGCGGCGCCGCCGGCGTGCTCAGCTATCAACAGAATCAGGTCACAGGCTGGTCGGGCGATTACGTCGATAATGTGCGCTGGGGGCACCTCTCGCCTTACAACGCCGACAACAAATTCGCGTTCATGATTTCGCTGCGTCGCGCGCGCGAGTTCCAGGCGCGTCTGGCGCGCGGCGAACAGATCACGCTTCGAGCGATCGTCAAAGCCGAGATAAAGCCGGGCAACTACGAAGTCGTCAGCGCGGTGATCCCCGGCTCCGACCTCGCTGGCGAAGAGATTGTTTTCTCCTGCCACCTCTGCCATCAGAAGCCCGGCGCTAATGACAATGCATCGGGCGCCGCGGCGATACTGGAAGTCGCTCGCGCTCTGACCTCGCTGATTCGGCGCGGCGAGCTCGAGCGGCCGCGCCGCACCATCAGGTTCATTTGGCCACCGGAGATCAACGGCACCCTGGCTTACTTCGCCGAGCACCCGGAAATAGTGAAGCGCATGAAAGCCGCGGTTCACTGCGATATGGTGGGCGGCAATTATGCGATCACAAAGTCCGTCCTGCACGTGACACACACGCCCGCGTCGCTCCCAAGCTGCGTGAACGCGGTGGCCGCCGCGTTCGCCGAGTATGCGATCGCCGGCGCCTTGAAAGCGGCTTCCGGAGGCGGCTCCGAGGATGCGCTGGTTTCGCCCGAAGGATCCAAAGACAGCCTTGTTGCCGACATCACTCCCTTCGCGATGGGCTCGGACCACGACGTCTACCAGGAGGGTTCTTTCCGAATACCGGCGATCTACTTGCGCGACTGGCCGGATGTTTTCATACACACCAACAACGACACGCCGGCTAACATCGATCCGACGAAGATGAAACGCTCGGCGTTCATCGCGGCTGCGTCAGGCTACTTCCTTGCGCGAGCGGGCTCGCGTGAAGCGGCCCGGCTCGCGGAAGAAGTCTTCGGGCGCGCGCTTGCCCGCGTTCCCGCAGAGAAAGAGAAGGCGCGCGCGGTTGAAGCGGCCGCCACTCAAGACGCCGCCGACGAAGCGCGCAGCATTATCGCTCACTCGGTCGAAAGCGAGGCCGAGGCAATTTCCTCCGTGCTCGAGTTTGCGCCCAATGACAAGAACCTCCAGACCGTGGTCGAGGGACTCGTCGATCAACTGAGCGGCGCGTGGTTGCTGATGACCGGCAAGCTCACAGAGCAGAGAAAGGGCAACCGGATCACGTTCACGCTCGAGGAGAAAGAGCCGTCGAAAGAGGCGAAGCCGCGCAATCCGAAAGACGCCTCGCGTCCGCGCTCGATTGGCGCCGACTTCAAGCGCGTGCCGGTGCGAAAAGTGATCGGCCCCATGAACGTTTACTACTACGACTATATCGCCGACCGCGCGAACGGCGACTTGCGCGCGGTCGAGCGAATTGGCGCAATGCCCAACGGGGAAATACTGCTCTACGAGATACTCAATCTGGTTGACGGCAAGCGTAGCGTACAGGCTATTCGCGATTACATCGCGGCCGCCTACGGCCCGATCGCCATCGAGGACGTGGCCGACTACCTGAAACTGCTCGAGAAAATCGGGGTGCTCCGGATGCAAGGATGAAGCAGCTAGGAAGCTGAGCTTGCCGAGCGATCAAACTCTTCTCTAACTAGATGATCATTCCTACCCCCTCGTGCTCCGGCGCGAGACTACCTTCGAAAACCGCTTCCAAACCGGATCTGGACTGAGCGTTGAGCGGCGAGTTTATGATGAACGCGGAGTCGGATGCTTGATGGAATACAGCGCGATAACTGCCAGTGAGAACAGCCCTCCGGTGGAATCAAGAAGGAAGTCCCAGATCGAGCCGCTTCGTGTTCGCGTGAAGGTCTGATGAAGCTCGTCGAGCAGCGCCCACGACGCGACGGAGAGAAAAGAGTATACAGCCCACTTTAAGCGCCAGCGCATTGGGCGACCTGCGCGAAATGCCCGGAACAGGAGCGCTCCCAGTATCGCGTATTCGGTCAAGTGTGCTGACTTGCGAACGACGTAGTTCAGCACCTCCATCATGTATTCGCTCGCATGAGGGAAGAACGAGAGGAACATCTTCTCAACTACACCGAGCGAGTTGTCGTCAGAAAAAGTGTCAGTTGAAAAGTAGTACATAGCCCCGAGCATCATCGCGACCGGCAGCCAGTACCAGATCAAGCGAGTAAGGATCGCGGCTCGCGCGGTGTCTATCCTCTGATCCATTTCGCCCATTTCGCGGTGATACTAACAAAACATCCGGATGAGCGCCCAAGAACAAAAGAAGTAGCGCAGACTTTTTAGTCTGTGTCCGGTGTTTGCTCGGCATCTGAGTCACCGGACACCAACTAAAGTCTGCGCTACTTCTTCTGCCTTGCTTCAGCCTTCAAGCGCGCGGGCG
This sequence comes from Acidobacteriota bacterium, assembly GCA_038040445.1. Taxonomy (NCBI): domain Bacteria; kingdom Pseudomonadati; phylum Acidobacteriota; class Blastocatellia; genus Candidatus Onstottus; species Candidatus Onstottus frigus. Next base: position 19,968 of record JBBPIG010000031.1, read on the forward strand.
CCCGACACGACCTCGATGATCTCGCGAGTGATCGAGGCCTGCCTCACACGGTTCATATTCAGGGTGAGCGTTTCAATGACTTCGCCGGCGTTTTTCGATGCCGAATCCATTGCGGTCATTCGCGCGCCGTGTTCGCTTGCCACCGATTCCAACAGCGCGTAGAAGAGCTGCGTCTCAACGTAGCGGGGAAGCAGGTCCCCGAATATCTGCGCAGGCGGCTGCTCGTAGATGTAATCAACCAGGACTTCGCCTTCACCTGTGGGATGTGTTTCAGCGGCCGGCTTTCCGCCCAGAGCTTCCGCGCCAACCGGCAGAAGCTGTCTTGTGGTTACGCTCTGCGACATCACCGACTTGAACTCGTTGTAGATCAAGAACACCTTGTCGATGGTCGAGTCCTCGGCCGTGAACATCCGCATCAACTCGCGCGCGATGGCAGCGGCCTCTTCATGATCCACCGCGCGCGCGGTCACGTTTATATACTCGCCCAAAATCTTCACCGGGCGCCGGCGAAAGAAATCGCGGCCCTTGCGGCCGATTGTGACAATCTCTACCTTCTTGCCGGGATGCTCGCGAATGAAATGCTGAGCAGCTTTGATCAGGTTGGTGTTGAAGCCTCCGCACAGTCCCTTATCCGCGGTCACCAGCGCAAGCACGATGTGTTCATCGCCGCGCTGATCGAGCAGCGGATGATGAAAATCGCCCGCGCGTTCAGCAAGCCTTCCCAGCACACGCATCATCGTGCTGGCGTAGGGACGCGCGGCGACCACGCGCTCCTGCGCGCGGCGCAACCGGGCCGCGGCCACCATCTTCATGGCCTTGGTGATTTTCTGCATGTTGCGGACCGAGCGAACTCGTCTGCGAAGATCCTGCAGGTTTGCCATAAGATCAAAACTCCGGTTCTGGTGAAGCAGTATTAAAAACCATAGCTGCCGATCCCAAATCCTCAATGAACGACCGAAGAATTGAAAATTGAAAATTGAAAATTAGAAATTGCAAATTGACCCGGACCGTCGACGGCTTGTTCTTCAATTTTCAATTTTCATTTTTCAATTTCTAATTTTCAATTCCCCACTCCCTCGGAAAGCCTCCGTCTCTTAGTCTGCCGTCGCTGCTGCGGTCGCTGCTTCTGACGTGAAGCGCTGCTTGAACTCAGTCACAGCGGCGCGCATTTCGTTCTCGAGTTCCTCGTCAAGCTTCTTCCGATCGCGGATCTTCTCGAGCAAACTTCCGTGCGTGTTCTCCACGAAGGCCTGCAGTCCCTGCTCGAACTTCTTGAGGTCCGCGACCGCGATGTCGTCGACCAGGCCTTTGGTCGCGGTCCAGATGATCAACACCTGCTGCTCGACTGGCATCGGCGTAAACTGCGGCTGCTTGAGGATTTCAGTAAGCCGCTGCCCGCGACTGAGCTGCGCCTGCGTCGCCTTGTCGAGGTCCGATCCGAACTGCGCGAATGCGGCGAGGTCGCGATATTGCGCAAGGTCCAAACGCAGTGTGCCGGCGACCTGCTTCATCGCCTTTGTCTGCGCCGATCCGCCGACTCGGCTCACAGAGTTGCCGACGTTGATTGCCGGACGAACGCCCTGGTGGAACAGGTCGCTCTCCAGAAATATCTGGCCGTCGGTTATGGAGATGACGTTTGTCGGGATGTAGGCCGAAATGTCGCCGGCTTGAGTCTCGATAATCGGCAGCGCCGTCAGGCTTCCACCGCCGAGTTGATCCGATAGCTTCGCCGCGCGTTCGAGCAGGCGCGAGTGAAGATAAAACACGTCGCCGGGATATGCTTCGCGTCCGGGCGGGCGCTTCAACAAAAGCGAAATCGCTCGATAGGCCCACGCGTGCTTCGAGAGATCGTCGTAGACGCACAGCACGTGCTGGCCCCGGTCGCGGAAGAATTCCCCCATCGCGCACCCGGCATAAGGCGCGATGTATTGCATAGCCGCGGGACTCGAAGCCGACGCATCGACAATCACGGTGTACGAATCCGCGTCGTAGTCTTCGAGGGTCTTCTTCACCTGCGCTACGGTAGATTCTTTCTGACCGATCGCGACGTAGATGCAGATCAGGTCTTTGCCCTTTGAGTTGATGATCGCGTCGATGGCAACGGCGGTCTTGCCCGTCTGGCGGTCGCCAATGATCAGCTCGCGCTGGCCGCGGCCGATCGGCACCATCGAGTCAATCGCCTTCAGACCCGTGAGCATCGGCTCGCGAACGGGCTGGCGGTCCATCACGCCCGGCGCGATGCGTTCGAGCGCGCTGAACTTTCCGCCGGTGTCGATAGGCCCGCGTCCGTCGAGCGGCCGGCCCAACGGATCGACTACTCGTCCGATTATTTCTTCGCCAACGGGCACGGACATGATTCGCTTAGTGCGTCGGACCTCGTCGCCTTCCTTGATGTTCTCGTAATCGCCGAACAACACCGCGCCGACTTTGTCTTCTTCGAGGTTGAGCGCGATGCCGGCAACCTCGTGCGGCAGCTCTAGAAGCTCGCCGGCCATCACCCGCTCCAGCCCGTATATTTCCGCGATGCCGTCGCCGGTCTGAATCACCGTGCCTACTTCGCTAATCTCGAGACTTGTGTCGAAGCCCTCGATTTGCTGGCGTATGATCTTGCTGATTTCGTCTGCTCTGATTCCTTCCATCGTTGTCTCCCCCTGGGACCGGAAGCGTGCGTTCCCGGGAATCTCAGATTGCACTATCGCCTTGTTTCAAACGCTCCCTGATCTCCTGAAGCTGCGTGCGCACCGAGCCGTCATACACGACCGATCCAATGCGAGTCACCACTCCGCCGATAAGCGAAGGATCAGTCTTGAATCTAAACTCGACCTGCTTGCCGGTCATCTGCTGAAGTGTCCTGCCCAACTTTTCCTGCTCTGAGCGGCCGACTTCGGCAGCGGTGGTCACCTCGGCGATGATCAGGCCCTTGCGCTTGTTTATTTCGCGGCGGAACTGCTCGTACACCTCGGCGAGATGGTGCAAGCGATGATGACTGAGCATCGTGCGCAGCAGGTTAGCTGTCACCCTATCGGGCCGCATGCGAGCAAGCAGCGCGTCGAGCACGCGCAGCTTGTCGGACTGTGAAACAATCGGGCTTGCGAATAGGTCGTGAAGCTCGCGGCTTGACTTCATCATCTCGGCGAACACACGCACGTCGTTGTCGATTTGCTCCACCTGGTTCCGCGCGGTGGCGACGTCGGCGAGCGCTTCGGCGTATCGACGGGCGACTGCGATCACGCTCATTTGCCCACCTCGCTCAGGTCGTCAATAAACTTATTCACCATACGGGTGTTGTCTTCGGGTCGAATCTCGCGGCGAATAATGCCTTCAGCCAGCGCGACAGACTGATCGGCGACGAAGGCTTGCAACTCGGTGCGGGCGGCTTTCATCGCGCCGTCGATCTCGCGCTGGGAGGTCTGTCGAATCTTCTCCGCGTCCGCGTCCGCGCTCTGACGTATCCGCTCGGCCTGGCGAGCGCTCTCGCTTTCAGTCTCCGCGCGTATCTGGGCGACTTCCTGATCCAGGCGTCCAAGGCGGGCTTCAAGCTCCGCGAGCCGCTCGTGCGCCTCTTGCTTGTCGCGCTTGGCCTGTTCGAGTTCCTTAACGATTGAAGCGGCGCGGTTATCGAAGACCTGGCCGATCCGAATTTTCTTGCGGAGGATGTAAGCGAGAAAGAGGACGAATATTAAAAGGTTGATCACCCTCCAAAGGTTCGGATCGGTCCACAGCCCGGTCGCTTCCGCCTGCTCAGCCGCCATAAACAGAGCCGGTCGGATGAATAGATTAACTATCAATCGGCTCCACCTCCCACTGTGCGCCCCAGCACGGTGCGCGATATCCGGTCGGCGATCTGAAGAGATTCTGACTCAAGCCCGGCGCGTGCGTCGGCGACCTGGCGCTCGATCTCATTCTTGGCTCGTCCGATCTCCTCGTTAGCGAACTGCTTCGCTTCTTCGATCAGACGGCGGCGGTTGTCGAGCGCTACGGCGCGCTCTTGTTCCGACTGCCTGTAGCTTTCGGCGCGCGCCTGTCTAATCGTAGCCTCGTATTCGGCGAGCCTCGCCTCATAACTGCGCTTCGCCGCCCGCGCTTCGTTGGCCGCGCCTTCGGTCAAGGTCTGCCTCTCGTCCAGGACTCGGCCTATGGGTCTGAACAGAATTCTGTTCAGCACAAAAACGAAAATGAGGAAGAGGACGAGTACGAAGACGAGCGAGCCGTCCGGGCTTATGATGTTGCCGCCACCTTCAGCGAAGGCTAGGGTCATCGGAACCAAAGACACTCCTTTGTGAGAAAATCGACATCGAGTTCAAGCGACGAAAGCTAACACGCCGACAAAAAAAGTGTCAAGCAAACGGCACTTTTTGCGCACCTTAGATCGACACGGCTGTCTGCAGCCGCCGCCTCAATTGGTAGTGTAACAAGCGTGCAGATGAAAGCCAGAGCGACCGAGTGTCGTGGATACCATCGGGCTTCAGCCGATGGAGGTTCAGTTTTGACCTA
>JBBPIG010000031.1:24561-24796 GCA_038040445.1 Acidobacteriota bacterium
ATGACAGAGACCATCGTTCGACGGATACCATCGGGCTTCAGCCGATGGAGGTTCAGTTTTGACCTAATGACAGAGACCATCGTTCGACGGATACCATCGGGCTTCAGCCGATGGAGGTTCAACTTCCACCAAACCCACGGGTGAAAGGAGCACGTCGAAGCCCCGTGCAAAGGTTGAAACTGAAACTCCATCGGCTGAAGCCCGATGGTATCTCTGAGGCTCGCGGGATGTCCGT
>JBBPIG010000031.1:24896-69970 GCA_038040445.1 Acidobacteriota bacterium
TTGAAACTCCATCGGCTGAAGCCCGATGGTATCTCTGAGGCTCGCGGGATGTCCGTTAGGTTGAAGTTGAAACTCCATCGGCTGAAGCCCGATGGTATCTCTGAGGCTCGCGGGATGTCCGATAGGTTGAAGCTGAACCTCCATCGGCTGAAGCCCGATGGTATCCACCAGACACAGGTAAGGCCTTTTCGCTAAAGCTTCTCTTCTTTCGCCAGAATCTCTTTCATAATCTCCGACGCGCCCGCTCCTATCGTGTTCAACCGCGCGTCTCGCCAGAAGCGGCTGATCGGATACTCGGTCGTGTAGCCGAATCCCCCGAAGATCTGCATGCAGTCGTAGGTAACTTTTTGCGAAAGCTCGCTTGTGAACAGCTTGGCCATCGTGATTTCGCGAATCGCTCGTTCACCTCTGTTGATCAAGTCGAGCGCGCGATATGAAAGCCACTTGCCCGCTTCGATCGAGGTGAGGTGCTCGGCGAAGCGGTGCTTCCATACCTGAAACTCTCCGATCGGTTTGCCGAAAGCCATTCGCTCTTTGCCGTAAGCAACCGCGTACTCGATCGCGCGCTCCATCATCGAGACGTTCGCTATAGCCGACGCCAAGCGCTCGCCTTGAAAGTTGTGCATCGTGTAGTAGAAGCCTCGGCCCTCTTCGCCAAGCACGTATCGCCTCGGGATTCGGCAGTTGTCGAAGAACAACTCCGCGGTGTCCGAGGAGAGATTGCCGACTTTCTTCAACTTCTTTCCGACCGCGAAGCCTTTCACGTCGGTGGGGAATAACACCATCGATATGCCTTTGTATCGATCTTCTCCGGTGCGCACGGCGAGGATGATGAAGTCCGAGCGAGCGCCGTTTGTGATCCACAGCTTCTGCCCCGAGATCACCAGATCGTCTCCCTCGATTCGCGCGCGAGTCTTTAGGGCGGCGACATCCGATCCGCCGCCCGGCTCGCTGATGCCGAGCGCTGCTATGCGGTCGCCCGCGATCGCCGGCCGCAGGAACTCTTCTTTCTGCTCGTCGGTTCCAAGCTCATCGAGCACCGGCAGTGTGATGTCCGATTGAACGAACATTGCCATCGACACACCGCCGTTGTTCGAGTAGGAGAAGCCCTCGAGGTAAGCGGCGGTGTACCACCAATCCAGACCGCTGCCGCCGTACTTTGGGTCTAGCCGTATGCCGAACAGTCCCAGGTCAGCGGCTTTCTTGAACAGCTCTTTGGGAAAGATGCCGGCCTCGTCCCACTCTTCGGCGTGCGGAGCGATCTCGGTTTGCACAAACTGCTGCACCGTTTCACGGAACATATCGTGTTCTTCGGTGAAGTAGGGATAGGTGGTTGCCACTGCAGGCGCGGTTTCAGTCATGCTCGACATATTGGCTCCTTAGTTTTGAAAACAAGTCTGAATCTGAAACGTGATGCGTGAAACATGACGCTGACGGTTCAAGTGCTGTGCGCAGGACCTGTGATCCTTCCCATAGTTTGTCCACCAACAGTTTCACGCATCACGCATCACGTTTCACGCATCACGCATCACGCTTTTCACTCGTCACTGCTGCAATCTTCACAAGTGTGTCGCCGGGTGCTACTACATCTCCCTGCTTTATGAGCACGGCTTCGACGACTCCGTCAGTCGCGGCCCGCAGCGTCTGCTCCATCTTCATCGCTTCAAGGATCACCAGCGGGTCGCCCGCTGAAACCTGTTGTCCGACCTCGACCAGGATCTTAAGCACCTGTCCTGGCATCGGAGCATAAGCGCTTTCGTGCTCAGAAGCGGTGTGCGTTCGTGGATACCTCGGCAAGCGGGTGACCACGCGTGACGACGAGTGAGACTGCACAAAGAACTGCGCACCTGCTTCCGCTATTCGAAACATCCGCTGAACGCCGTCAATCGATACGCGAATGCAACTGCGTTCGAATGATACAAGTTGAATGCTGGCTTGCCAATCTCCGCACGAGACCGCGAAGGTTGCCGCCTCGACTGGCCGCCATGAAACGTCGAGAAAGCCGCCGCCAACTTGGAGCTTTGTTGAAGGGTCGCGAAACGGATTGTTGCGATAGCTCGGCGGCACGTGCGGAAGGATCGCAGCTTCGGCTTGTTGCCGCTTCATGATGTACAAAGCGGCAACGCTCGCGGCGATCAAGTTATCGGGTTCATTCTCAGGCGTGAGCAGCTCGTCGAGATGCTCGTCTATGAAGCCCGTGTGATAACTTCCGCTCGCGAACTCAGGGTGCTCGAGCACTCGAATCAAGAACTCGCGATTGGTGAACACACCTGGCGCGAAAAGATTTCTCAAGCCGAGAGCCAGCTTGCGACGCGCGGTCTGGCGGTCCGATGCGTGGGCTATCATCTTCGCGAGCAGCGGGTCGTAGTGAATGCCGACTTCAGTCCCCGTGTCCACACCGGCGTCGATTCGCAAGCCGTCAATTGACGCCGGCACATCCCATTCTTGAAGCGTGCCGGTTGCCGGAAGAAAGTTGTTATCCGGATCTTCAGCATAGAGGCGAGCTTCGATGGCGTGACCGGTTTGTCGGATGTCTTTCTGCGCAAGCGACAAAGGTCTCCCTTCAGCGATCTCGATCTGAAGCTTGACCAGGTCAAGGCCAGTGATCAGCTCGGTCACCGGATGTTCGACTTGAAGGCGAGTGTTGACCTCGATGAAGTAGAACTCGCCTGACGGAGTAAGGATGAACTCGACGGTCCCCGCGTTGGTGTAGCCGATTGCCCGGCCGGCTGCGACCGCCGCTTCACAGATTAGTTTGCGAAGCCGGGGGCTCACCGCCGGAGAAGGGCTCTCCTCGATGACTTTCTGGTGACGCCGCTGGATCGAACACTCGCGCTCGAACAGATGAAGCAAGTGGCCGTGGTTGTCGCCAAGGATCTGCACTTCAACGTGGCGCGCGTTCTCAAGGTATTTCTCGAGCAGCAGCGTGTGGTCGCCGAACGCTTTCTCCGCTTCGCGGTGCGCGGCTTCAATCGCCTCTTGAAGTTCACGCGCGTCGCGAACGACTCGCATGCCCTTGCCGCCGCCTCCCGCCGAGGCTTTTATCAGAACCGGCAGACCGATCGCTTCGGCATTCTTGCTGAGCGTCTCGAGAGATTGATCTTTCCCGTCATAGCCGCGAACAATTGGCACACCGGCGTCGGACATCAGTTTTCGCGCCGTGCTCTTCAAACCCATTTTGCGAATCGCGTCAGCCGTCGGACCGATGAACGTGATGCCGGCGGCTTCGCAGGCTTCGGCGAATCCGGCGTTCTCGGACAGGAAGCCATAGCCGGGATGAATGGCTTCAGCCCCGGTTCTGCGGGCAGCGTCAATGATTTTTCCTATGCTGAGATAGGAGTCTTTGCTGGGAGCAGGCCCAATGTGCACGGCTTCATCAGCGAATCGCACGTGAGGCGCTCGCGCATCTGCATCGGAGTAGACGGCGATGGTAGAGATACCCATCGCGCGACAGGTGCGCATCACGCGGAGCGCGATCTCGCCGCGATTGGCTATCAGGAGTTTTGTGAAATGGCGCTCAGTCACTCGTGGTCATCAAAGCCCGCTCTGCGACTTCCGGCAGCTCGATAGGTGCGAACATGGACGCCGGGTAAAGATAGCCGTTAGGCTCCGACGAATCCTCATCAACGACGCGGAGCAGGTGGTGTCCCGCCGCGTCTGAATCTGGCCGCGTAAGATAGACTTTGCCCACGATGAGACTCGCAGGGTTGCTGTCGTTGTTGATACAGACAACAAAGTTGCTCATTTCTTTAAGCACTCTCTATCCGTCAAAAAACTTGCGCTTCATCGCTTGGGCGCTCGTGTTTTTGGCTGCTTCGATTGCATCAGCTTTTCGTTTTAGCTCTGTTTTCAACGGCTGATAAATAGCCTGTAGGTAGGAGAACAAATACTGATAATCTTCCGTGAATTCCTCGTCATATACCGTTCTTTTTTCTAGAAAGACATTCATTCTAGAAATGCGAGGCTGTCGTCTCAGATACTTACCGTGAAAAAGAACGGTGCTGTTCTGCTTCACGTCCAAAACCACGAAGTAGTTGTATTCACCCCCACCCATCCATGCCTGTATCGTGCCGGTAATCACACCATCATCTGTACCTTTGGTAAAGGTAATTGCCCCTTCGCTGCAGCTGTGAATATTACTCGGCAAGGTCTATTTCGGATCGAGTCGCTCGATTGCATCAATGGCTTTTCTAAGATCGTCGGCGATCATGTCGTGTTTCCCGTGAATCCGTTGTCATTGGTTACATTTCATCTCGCCCAACATCGGCTCAACCGGGACTACATCTTTCTGTATCGAGGCATCCCTTAATGCCTGAACACTACCCCAATCCATCGTTCCAACCGGCGGGTCGTAAGCCGCCGAAAGCTATATCGTACGCACCGTTGGCGTCTTCACTATTTACTAATACACTTCGTCGTGCGTTCCTATTGTGATCAATAGAATGTCGTCTTCTCCCTTGCCCTCGCTCCCAACAAAGTCAAAGACGACCCGCAGATCGTAACGGACGCTGCAACCCCAGGAACCAGCGAACGGGCCGTGTAGCTTATGCGTGCCCAATTGAGGAGCGAACGGGCTTTCTTTCAGGAGCCGAAGTGTCGCTTCGATATCGCCGCGTAACGAGGGGTTCTTTTTGACTGCGCGCTTATGTGCTCTTACAAAAGTCTTCGCCAGAAAAAGCGTTCTCATCCGTCGAGCTCTTTCATTAGGTCTTCTACCGATCCTTGACGGCATTCTCCTCTTGCGTATTCTGCTCGCGCTTCCTTGATGTCCTGGACAAGTTGCTCTCGCCGTCTCTCTATGTTCCGGCGTCGAATGATATCGATGAGTTCCTCCTGCTGCTGCGGAGGCAACGACTCCACGATGTCTAGAGCTTCTTGAAATGTACCTACCTGGCTACTCATGTGCGACCTCCTTACCCATCAAACGGGCGGACGATTCGAACCCTTGCGACACACTTTAACACGCTCTTGAGGAAACCTGCATCAACCGTGATCGTGAAATGTTTCAATGCCTGAACACGCCCCACTCCATCGTTCCTTCCACCGGCCGGTTGTAAGCCGCCGACAACGATATCGCCAGCACCGTGCGCGTGTCTCGCGGATCGATGATCCCATCATCCCACAGCCTTGCCGTCGCGAAGTAAACATCCGACTCAGCCTCGATCTGGGCTTCCAGAGCCAGTCTCGAGGCAGTGAGCTTCCCTTCATCAACCGGCAGACCCTGCTTGGTTAGCGCTTCGCGTTTGATTATGTCCATCACCCCCGAAAGCTGCTGAGGTCCCATCACCGCGATGCGATGATTCGGCCACGTGAATAAAAACCGCGGCTCGTAAGCCCGCCCGCACATAGCGTAGTTGCCCGCGCCATACGAACTCCCGGTCATAATCGTGATCGCCGGCACGGTTGAATTCGACACGGCATTGATCAGCTTGGCGCCGTTTCGGATGATTCCTTGCTCTTCGTAAGTGCGGCCTACCATGAAGCCGGTGATGTTCTGCAAAAAGACGAGCGGAATGTTCTGCTGGTTGCAAAGGTGAATGAACTGCGCGCCCTTCGCCGCCGATTCTGACATCAACACGCCGTTGTTCGCGAGTATCCCGACTGAGTAGCCGTGAATGTAAGCGAACCCCGTGACCAAGGTCGTCCCGTACTTTGCTTTGAACTCTTCGAACATCGACCCATCCACTATGCGAGCGATGACTTCGCGCGCTTCGAACGGAACTCGGATGTCCGCCGAAGCGATTCCCAACAACTCGTCCGCCGGATAGAGCGGCTCTTCGACGGCTCGCAGCCGCGGTCTAGGAGGCGCGTCGGAATAGTGGCTCACGATGTCCCGCGCGATTCTCAGCCCGTCGAGTTCGTCCTCCGCCAAATAATCCGAGAGCCCCGATATTCGCGAGTGCATCTCGGCTCCCCCGAGCGACTCTTCATCGACGACTTCACCTGTAGCCATCTTCACCAGCGGCGGGCCGCCCAAAAACACCTGCGCTTGATTCTTGACCATTATCACGTAGTCGGACATGCCCGGCAGGTACGCGCCGCCAGCGGTCGAGTTGCCGAACACAACCGAGATGCTGGGGATGCGCATCTTCGAGCGGCGGGTGATCTCTCGAAAGCCGCGGCCGCCGGGCACGAAGATCTTGGCTTGCACGGGAAGATCGGCTCCGGCTGATTCTACAAGGCTGATGCTGGGCAGGTGGTTTTCCGTGCCGACGTCTGAGAGCCTTCGGTTCTTGATCTGCCCGATCTCGCTAACGGCTCCGCCTTTGACGGTCGCCTCGTTGGCGATGATGAGGCACTCGCGGCCCGAGACCAGACCAACGCCGCCGACGACACCAGCGCCGACGAACTCGTTCTCGATTCCGACTCCGGCAAGCGGCGCGATCTCGAGAAAGTACGAGCCTTCGTCGAGCAGCATCTCGATGCGTTCGCGAGGCAGCAAACGTTTCCGCGCGAGATGGCGTTTGACGTACTGCTCGCCGCCGCCTTTCGTCGAGCGAGCGAGTTCGGCTCTTAGTCTTTCGACAGCGGACGCATTGGCGGCGTAGTTTGTTTGGTATGTTTGGTCCTGCGGATTGACTGTCGATCTAATTGCTTGCATGTCGTTCCCGCCGCGTTGCGATGCTTGAAGAGAATTGATAGCCTAGCGAAGCCTTGAGACAGTAATGAACGGCATTTTGGTTGTCAACGGAACGATGGATAGGTTCGAGAGGTGGCGCCGCAAGAACCTGTGAATTTGAAATCGGATTCCCAGCGGCTCGCAGTGAAGAGCCGTGGTGATCCCACTTAGCGTCTACCCCTATGAATACGTAGTGTCTAGTCTGTTGAGCGCACGGAGGGAGCGTGGGAATAGCCGGTGATCGAGCCATCTGGGAAGCTGAAAGCCGCGGCGTTGACTTGATCGACCTGACGATCGGCGAATTGTTCGATCGCCAATGCGAATCGATTCCCGACAAAGAAGCGCTGGTCTACAACTACCCCGAGATCGGGCTCGATCTTCGCCTTACCTATCGCCAGTACCAAAAGGAAGTCCACCAGCTATCGAAGGGCTTGCTTGCGCTTGGCATCCCGAAAGGCGAGCACGTAGCGGTGTGGGCGGCCAATGTTCCCGAGTGGGTGATGCTGGAAATCGCCCTTGCCAAGATTGGCGCCGTGCTCGTAACGGTCAACACCAACTATCGTTGGGCGGAAATTGAGTACGTGCTGCGACAAGGCGACGTCACTACGCTGTTTATGATCGAGGAGTTTCGCGGCAACTCATACGTCGATTCGTTGTTTCGCATTGCCCCCGAATTGAACAGCCTCACCGATCCGACTCGCGAGCGATTGCACAGCGCGGCGCTGCCCGAGTTGAAGCGAGTGATCTTGATCGGGAGCCAGGAAAAGCCGGGGATGATGCTTTACTCGCAAGTCGCGCCCCTCGGCGAGCACATTCCGGACGAGCTGCTGCGCCGGAGGCAGTCGAGCCTCGACACTCACGACGTAATCCAGATGCAGTACACCAGCGGCACAACTGGCTTCCCAAAAGGCGTGATGCTCACTCACCACGGCATACTGAACCAGACTCACGTGTCGTGCGCTATCGGGGATCTCAGGCCGAATGAACGTTACGTTACGGCGATGCCTTACTTTCACATCGCCGGTTCGGTGGGCGCCATTCTGTTTTCGCTCTACCTCGGGTGCACGTTGATTCCGTTGATCTCGTTCGATCCCGAGAAGGAGTTGAAGCTGCTTGACGGAGAGAAGGCGACCTTGTCGTTCAACGTTCCCACCATGCTGGTGGCGATGCTGAATCATCCGCGTTTTCTTGCCGGAGAGTTCGATCTGTCATCGTTGCGTGAAATCATCACCGGCGCGACGCCCGTGCCGGTTGTGCTGATGGAAGACGTGAAGGCCAGGATGGGCGCGGATTGTACGATCGTCTTCGGGCTCACCGAATCCAGCGGGACCCTGACTGAGACGATCCAGACCGACAGCTTCGAGCTGAAGTCTTCAACGGTTGGCATTCCCCATCCGCATATGGATATAAAGATCGCGGACCCGGCGACCGGCGAGCCCGTCCAGTTTGGCGAGTCCGGCGAGTTGATGGCTCGCGGGTTTCTGGTGATGAAGGGCTACTACAACATGCCGGACAAGACCGCTGAAACGATCGACGTTGATGGATGGCTTCGCACCGGCGACCTGGCGACGATGAACTCCGCCGGGTACGTCAACATCGTCGGGCGGGTAAAGGATATGATCATTCGCGGCGGAGAGAATATCTATCCGGCGGAGATCGAAGCGTTCCTGATGCGCCATCCAAAGATCGCAGAAGCTCAGGTGGTCGGCGTGCCGGACAGCTTTATGGGCGAAGAGGTGGCGGCGCTTCTCAGATTGAAAGGCGACGAGACAGCGGACGAAGCGGAAATAATCGCCTATTGCCGCGACGGGATCAGCAGACACAAGGTCCCGAAGTACGTTCAGTTCGTGACGTCATTCCCGCTGACCGCGAGCGGCAAGGTAAAGAAGTTCGAGTTGAAAGAGCAGCTCATTAAGGAGCTGGGGTTGGAGGAAGTCGCGAAGCAAAGAACGGCATGAAACACTGAAGTGGCACATTTAACTCCTACCGGAGTTAGGCCGCGCCGGCTTCATTTACAAACACTCAATCCATAACGGATTGTCCGGCTTCATCTTATGAAGACAATCAGAATCGCAAACGGGCAGGGCTTCTGGGGCGATTCGCTCGAAGCGCCCGTTCAACTCGTCGAGCGCGGGCCGATCGATTATCTCACGCTCGATTATCTCGCCGAGATCACGATGTCTATCATGCAAAAGCAGCGGGCGCGCGATCCCCGATTCGGATACGCGCACGATTTCATCGGCGTGATGGCTCGCATTCTGCCGGCGTGCGTGGAGAAGAACATCAAAGTAGTCGCGAACGCCGGCGGCGTAAATCCTCAGGCTTGTAGCGCCGCCGTTGCCGACGCCGCTCGCAAGCTCGGCCTCGCCGGCAAAGTCAAAATCGGAATCGTCGCCGGCGATGACATCATGGAGAAGCTCGATGTTTTGATGGATGACGGAATCGCGCTCGAGAACATGGATACCGGCGAGCCGCTGGCGTCCATTCGCGATCGCGTTCAAAGCGCGAACGTCTACTTCGGCGCGGCTCCAATCGCCGAAGCGCTCGAACGCGGCGCCCAGATCATCATCACCGGCCGCTGCACGGATACCGGACTGACGCTTGGGCCGATGATCCACGAGTTCAAATGGGCTTCAGATGATTGGGATAGATTGGCGGCCGGCACGATAGCCGGTCACATCATCGAATGCGGCGCGCAGTGCACAGGCGGGAACTGCCAGGCTGATTGGAAATCGATTCCCGACCTGTGGGACATCGGATATCCCATCGTCGAAGCGAACGACGACGGCACGTTTGCGGTCACCAAGCATCCAGGCACCGGTGGGCGAGTAACGGTCGCTGGAATCATCGAGCAGTTGATGTACGAGATGGGAGAACCGCGGCGGTACATCACACCCGATTGCATCGCCGACTTCACGACCGTGCAACTGGAGCAAGCCGCGACGGATGTTGTGCGGGTGTCAGGAATCAACGGGAAACCAGCGACTGATTTCTACAAAGTGTCGATCAGCTACTCGGCCGGCTACAAGGCGGTAGGCTCGCTGATTTATTCCTGGCCCGAAGCTTACGAGAAAGCTAAAGCGGCGGATGCGATTCTTCGCCGGCGGCTCGAAGCGCTTGGATTGAAGTTCGACGAGATGCGCTCCGAGATCATTGGCGCCGGCGCGTTGCACGGAGAGCTGGCGGGCGCGCCTTCAGGGGATCTTTCTGAAGTCCTTCTTCGCGTCGGCGTGCGCTCCGCGAATAAAGCGGCGCTCGAACGTTTCGTGAAGGAGCTGGCGCCGTTAGGGTTGAACGGTCCGCCGACGGTGTGCGGTTTAGGGAGCGGGCGGCCCAAGGTCGAAGAGATCGTCGCTTACTGGCCGGCGTTGATGCTCAAGTCGGCAGTCTCTCCGCGAGTGGAGGTGTTCACAGTCTGAAGCGGCGGTTTTAGCACGGATGATGCGGATCGCGAATCAGTCCAGCCGTCGGTGTTCGAATCCTGATCTCATCTGGTACCGCCTTTTCTATTGCTTTAAACTCGATGCGAGTTTAAGTTTGAGCCGATGATTCTCGAGGCATTTTTCTCTCAGTCCAAAGCCGGCGAGACCGGCTCCGGATCTCGACAAAAGATGAAATATTTTAGCCTTCGCATCCTCGTTCTCATTTGCGTCGCGACAACCAGCGCGGTTGGCTGGGTGCAGGAGAAACCCTCGGCCGCTCCCGCTCCCTTGCTCGCCGGGCTGAGGAGCAAGGACAAAGGAGACAGGCGCGACGCGGCTAATCAACTCGGCTCGACGCGTGCGCGAGGCGCGGTTCGCGCGCTGGTGGAAGTGCTGTCTGACAAGGAAGCAACGGTGCGCGAAGCCGCCGCCTTTGCGCTCGGCCAGATTTCAGATCCCGCGGGGACGGGTTTGTTGATTCCGTTGCTCGCCGACTCCAACGAAGAAGTGCGCGCTTCAGCCGCGTTTGCGCTGGGAATGATCGGCGACCGCAAAGCGACTAAAGCGCTTTCTTACGCGATCGGCGATCGCGATCCGGAAGTGCGCTCATCGGCTATTTTCGCGCTCGGACTAATGCAAGACGAGCAGGCGGTTGACGAGATCGTCGATGCGTTGGATGACTCGTCATTCGACGTGCGCTACGACGCCGTGTGGGCGCTCGGGCAGATCGGCGAGCCGGATGCCGAAGACCCCCTGCGCGGCTCTCTGGTGACTCTAAACTTGCTCCGTATTGACGACTCGCGGCGCGAAGCGTTTCGACAAGTTGTCCAGTATTCTCTGGAGAGCCTCCGCACAGAAGCCCACGCGAGGACCGCTCCTGGAGAAGCCGGCAGGCCCCGGCGTGCCACCGGCATTGTCAGAGACGAACGTTATGCGCCTCCGACTCGCCCGCTGGGGATACATCGATCCGCGCGGCCCGCAATGACAGAAGCCGCATTGCGAGCGAGGGCGGGAGGTTCAGTGAAACTGCGAGTGCTGGTGGGCGCGGATGGCAAGGCCGTGCGGGTTTATGTCGCGCGGCGCCTCGGGTACGGATTGGACCGGCGCGCGGTTGAAACGGCATTGCGGTATAGGTTCGATCCTGAGATTCAATCGGGCTTGCCTCAATCAAGCTGGACCGATGTCGAAGTGAAATTCTAGATTAATCCGTAGTCTAGATTAGTCAGTAGTCCGTGGTCAGTAGTCCGTAGCTCTGTGAACGAGCAAGTGACTACGGACTATGGACTATGGACTATGGACTACGGACTACGGACTACGGAGTGAGCTATGTCAAGAATCGTTAAGTGCGGGTTGATTCAAACATCCAACGCCGCTGCGACAGACGAGCCAATCGAGAAGATCAAGCACGAAAACATTGTGAAGAATCTCGCGTTCATTGAACAAGCCGCAACCCGCGGGGTTCAGATCGTCTGCATGCAAGAGGTCTTCACTACGCCGTACTTCTGCGCTGAGCAAGAACCTCGCTGGTACGAAGCGGTCGAAAAGATTCCGGATGGGCCAACCGTCAAGCTCATGCAAGACGTGGCAAAGAACCACGGCATGGTTGTGATCGTCCCCATCTACGAGGAAGAGATCACCGGCGTCTACTACAACACCGCCGCGGTGATCGACGCCGACGGCAAGTACCTTGGGAAGTATCGTAAGAACCATATACCTCACACCAAGCCCGGATTCTGGGAGAAATACTACTTCAAACCGGGCAATCTCGGTTATCCGGCGTTCGAGACTGCGTTCGCGCGAATCGGCGTCTACATCTGCTACGATCGCCACTTCCCCGAGGGAGCGCGGGCTTTGGGACTGAACGGCGCGGAGATCGTTTTCAACCCCTCGGCGACGGTCGCGGGACTATCGGAGTATCTGTGGGAGCTCGAACAGCCGGCGCACGCAGTGGCCAACGGGTATTTCATCGGCGCGATCAATCGAGTCGGCCACGAGCAGCCGTGGGACATCGGCGAGTTCTACGGCAAGAGCTACTTCTGCAACCCGCGCGGCAAGATCATCGCCCAGGCGTCCCGAGATTCGGACGAGCTTGTAGTCGCCGATCTGGACCTGGATGAGATTCGCGAAGTAAGAAACGTCTGGCAATTCTACCGCGACCGCCGGCCGGAGACATATGCTTCGCTGACAAAGGAATGAACATAGACCACGGATGACGCGGGTCTGACTGATCTTCACGGATCAGATCCGCGCCAATCCGTCTGATCCGTGTCATCAGCGGCCTATTCTGACAGACATCTGATAGCCCGATTGAACCGAGGAAATGCATGCTCGAATTCGGAATCACGTTCAAACCTGACATGCCTCACCAGCGCATGATTGCGCTTGCCAAACAAGCTGAAGCTGCGGGATTCGACTACGGTTGGATTTTCGATTCGCACGTTTTGTGGCAAGAGGCGTATCCGCTGCTGACCCTGCTGGCCGCGAACACTGAGCACATGCGTTTGGGCACCTGTGTGACAAATCCCGCCGTTCGAGACGCCAGCGTGACCGCGAGCCTGCTTGCGACGCTCAATAGAATTTCAGACGGGCGCATGGACCTGGGCATCGGCCGCGGCGATAGCTCGCGCCGAGTCATGGGGAAAAAGCCTACGACGCTCGAGCGATTGGAAGAAACCGTCGACGTCATCCGCGATCTTTGCTCGGGCAAGCAGATCGAATACGAAGGCCGCGACATTCAGATGACCTGGGCGAACCACGGGGTGCCGCCCGCCTGGATCGCGGGCTACGGACCGAAGGCGTTGCGATGCGCGGGCCGAATCGGCGACGGCGTCATTCTGCAATTTGCCGACCCGCATTTGATCAAATGGTGCCTCGGCTTCGTGCGTGAGGGAGCCGAAGAAGCGGGACGAGACTTCTCGAAGATTCGCGTGATGAGCGCCGCCGCGGTATGGGTGTCGGATGATCTTGCGAGGGCGCGCAATCAAGTACGCTGGTTCCCGGCGCTGGTTTCAAATCACGTTGTCGATCTGGTCTCGCGCTACAAGCCGGAAGAGCTGCCCGAAGAGTTGACTTCGTATGTCCGCGACCGCAAGGGCTACAACTATCTTCATCATGCCGAGGTGGGAAGCTCGAACGCCGAGTTCGTGGCGGATGAGATCGTCGATCGCTTCTGCATCGTCGGACCCGCCGAAGAACACGTGCGAAAACTGAAGGAGCTTCAAGATATCGGCGTTACCCAGTTCAATATCTATCTAATGAGCGGCGACGAAGAGCAGACGGTTGAAGCTTATGGCCGAGACGTCGTTCCTCTTTTGCGTTAGGCGGCGGCCGTTCATATGGACTGCGGCGGCACCCTGCTACATATAGCTCGGAAGACACCTACGCCGCTTTCGCTTCGCAGGCGAGACGATCCACTTTCAAAAGAGCGATCCAGAATCCGCCGAAGCCAAAACGCCGCCGCTGCCAGCGCCAGACCACTTCTCACTCAAAGGCGTCGCAGTCCAAATGGAGTGCATCTGGCGCGGCCCCATTTGGACTGCGGCGGCACGCTTGCTACATTCGCTCGGGCGACACCTACGCCGCCGCTTTCGCTTCGCAGGCGACACATTCCACTTTCAAACAGCGATCCAGCCTCCGCAAAAGCAAAGCGCCACTTTCCAATAGCGATCCTTCGTTGGCGGTCGGGTGAATCCCGATAGTGGGAAGGGTTATCTCGGAACGAGACAGCCCACGTGCAACGCGTGGCGCGGCTCGAATCGAAGATGAACTAATTCAATCGCTTAAGGGGGCGGTTGCAATGGCACAGCTCTTGGTTAGCCAACGCGGTGCCCGTGCGCCGGATTCGGACATCCACGACAAACTGAAAGTTGCTGAACATTCTAGTAGGAGGACTCATGCAAACACTGCTACAGGACCTGCGCTTCGCAGCGCGAATACTGGCCAGGAAGCCCGGCTTTACTTTGATTGCGATCGTCACACTGTCGCTAGGCATCGGCGCCAACACGGCCATCTTCAGCGTAGTGAACTCGGTGTTGCTGCAGCCCCTTCCCTACCCTGACCCCGAACGCCTGGTGACGATGCGTTCGAATCAATCGCTGCCGGACCTCGAAGACATCAGGGCTCAGAGCCAGTCCTTTGAATATCTCGGCGGCTCGGTGATGCAGGCTCAGGACTACACCAGTGAGAGCGAGCCGCTTCAGGTGCAGGCAGCGCTGGTCAACGCAGACCTGTTCAAGGCTTTGGGCGCCCGCGCCGCGATAGGCCGAACGCTCTCAGACGAAGAAGATCGTTTCGGCGGTGATCAGGTAGTCGTGTTGAGTCACGGCTTCTGGCAACGCCACTTTGGCGGCGATGCAAACATCGCCGGCCGGACGCTTCAATTGAGCGGCAAAAGCTACACGGTGATCGGAGTTATGCCGGCGGATTTCGTTATGCCTACAGAAGTGCCGGACCTGTGGGCATCGGTGCGAGTCGTGAATCCCATCGCCGCGCAGTTTCGGGGTGTGCATTTTCTGCGAACCTACTTAAAACTGAAACCTGGAGTGAGTCTGAGCGAGGCGCTTGCGGAGATGGAAGGCATCGACCAACGGCTGGCGCAGCAGTACCCGGAGGAGAACAAGGGGCGCCGCACCGTGCTTTTGTCGCTGCAAGAACGGGTAGTCGCCAATTCCCGCTCCGCTTTGCTCGTGTTGTTCGGCGCAGTCGGGCTTGTGCTGTTAATCGCCTGCGCGAACTTCGCGAACCTTCTGCTCGCCCGAGCGGCGGCGAGACGACAGGAGATCGTGATTCGCGCGGCGCTTGGCGCGGGACGCGGGCGGTTGGTCCGGCAGATGCTGACCGAAAGCACGCTATTGTCGGTGCTCGGCGGAGCAGGCGGACTGGTGCTGGCGAAGTGGGGTATTGACCTGCTGATTGCGCTCAAGCCCCCGGACCTGCCGCGGCTCGCTTCGATCGGAATCGACGGGTGGGTGCTCGCGTTCACCCTTGGAGTTTCAGTTCTAACCGGCGTGGTGTTTGGGCTGGCGCCCGCGTTGAGCGCGTCGAAGCTCGACGTCAACGAAGCGTTGAAAGAAGGCGGCCGCGCCGCTACCGGAGGCGTCGCCAGGCATCGCGTTCGCAGCTTGCTGGTAGTTTCCGAGATCGCGCTTGCGCTGGTGTTGCTGATCGGCGCGGGGTTGCTGATCAAAAGTCTATGGCGGCTGCAAACGATGGATCCGGGGTTGAATCCCGAGAACCTGTTGACGATGCGAGTCGAGCTCCCCGAGGCGCGCTATAAAGAGATCCCCAAGCAGACGCAGTTCCGCGAGCGCGCGTTGGACGCCATCAACTCGCTGCCCGGTGTTCAGGCCGCGATGATCAGCGAGTTGCCGATGAGCGGCGACCGGTTGATGCACAACTTCGTTATCGACGGCCGCCCGCCGGTTGGGCCGGGCGAAGAGCCTGAGCTGGAGACCCGCACCGTAGCCGGCGACTATTTTCGCACGATGGGTATTCCTCTGCTTCAGGGACGCGACTTCGCGCCGCAGGATCGTGCGGACGCGCCGGCAGTGGGGCTGGTGAACGAGAGTTTCTTGCGCGAGTACTTTCCTAACGAGAGTCCGATTGGCGCGCGCATCGCGTGGGCGAGAGGGACAACGCGCCGATGGATGACGATTATCGGAGTCGTCGGCGATGTTAAGCACTACGGCCTCGGCCTGCCGGAGCTGCCGGCGTTTTACAATACGTACCTTCAACAGGATCAGCCGTGGAAGCGATGGATGTATCTGGCTGTGCGAGCGGATGGTAACACCGGCGCTCTCGCCGGGCAGGTGAAGGATCGAATCTGGTCCGTCGACAAGCAGATTCCGCTGACTAAGCTGCGCGCGATGACCGATGTGATGGCGACGTCACTCGCGGCGCAACGCTTCAACATGACGCTGATGGGAATCTTCGCCGCGGTAGCGCTTGTGTTGGCGGCGGTCGGGACCTATGGTGTGATCTCGTACTCGGTCACCCAGCGCACGCACGAGATCGGGATTCGAATGGCGCTTGGGGCTGAATCTCGCGACGTGCTGCGGATAGTTTTGAGACAGGGTTTGCAGTTGGCGTTGCTCGGCGTTGCAATTGGGATCGGAGCAGCTTTCGCGCTTACCCGAGTGTTGTCCAGTTTGCTGTACGGCGTGAGCGCGACTGATCCGGTGATCTTCGTGAGCATATCGTTGATACTGACAGGAGTAGCTCTGGGAGCCACCTTCATTCCGGCTCGGCGAGCGACCAAAGTTGATCCGATGATCGCGCTGAGATATGAGTAAACCTTTCGCGCGAGACGTTAGTACCAAAGAAGGAGACAGCAATGAAATCGAATACAGCAAAATCAGTTCTTGGTCTTGTGATGATGGCTTGCTTGTCGTCGCCGCTGTGGGCTCAGGAGAACAAGCCTCAAAACCCTCGGCCGAAGATTGGCGCGTTCGGCAGCGATTCGCCCGAACGAGGCACGACCCGTGTGGGCTACTGGAACAACGAGAAGAACATGGGCGCCGGCCAATTTGCGATCGACTACGGCCGGCCGGTCTGGCGCAAAGAGTACGAAGACACCGCAAAGTTCGACGCGATGACCAAGGGCAAAGTCTATCGGCTCGGGAGCAACTTCTGGACGACGCTTGACACGGATATGCCGCTGACGATTGCCGGCAAGACCATTCCGGCGGGGCTGTGGTATCTGGGCCTGCACCGGTCGGACGACGGAGCGACGTGGAGTCTGGTGTTCATCGACCCGGCCAAGGCTCGCGCCGCGCACGTGGATGCCTCGGAGATCGAGCGAGCGCCGATCGCTTACAAGGCGCCGATGACCGTCGAGCAAGCGGGTGAGGCCAAAGACAAACTGACGATCGATCTGGTTTTCCAGCGAGGAAATCTAAAGGATGTGACGCTGAAAATCGCGTGGGGCAAGATCCAGTTGAGCGCCCCGATTCAAGTACCGATCTCGGCGAGTTGAGATCTAAACACAAGGCCTCGAAGCGCAGACGAGGTCAGACGATTGTGTGAAAACTCCGGAAATACCCCCAACTTCAGTTGGGGGCCTTTCGACTTTTCACCGAGTTTACCCGATCTGTCGTTCCCGAACTTGCTCAACGTCGATACTCTGAACCTCGCCTTTGCCTGCCGTATAAACGGCTATTACATCGAGGCTAAGGTCGCTCTCAATAACCAAAAACCCTTCGACTCCATGGATCGCGTGGATCCCAAAGTTGCCTATTGCGCTGCAGTCCACCTTAGCTGCCCCATCAGGCTCCAACTTGCTCTTCTTGAAGCCGGATATCGGTCCACCAGCCACAGCGATCTTCATGCGCAAGCTAGCTGTCTCCTTGTTTGGGTTGTGTAGGTTGACAACTGTTTGATACGAGCCTGGAAGCAGAGAGGTAGTCGTTTGAGACGTCCCAGGGATATTCGCGGTACATAGAAACTTCGCTGCATACTGAAACCTTTGAGCCATTGTCGTTCTCCTTTACCTGACTTTTTATCAATCCGACATCTTCTGACGGACTGCGATAGTCCCACATGCTAATAGACGAAATGAATTCACCGAGTTATGCAAAGATTCGAACTATTCATTGTTTGCTGAAAGTGTCGACCCCGGGTGCAACGATAAGACCCGCGTTTGTGGCGCCGTTACCACTCGGTAAACGAGGCCAGAGCAGGCGGCCGGCTTTGGACTGTTGCCTCCGGAACAAATCTCAGACAGCAAGTGTCTAAGCAAGTTGGAAAAGCTCATCTCACTTGTCAGCAATTATCGAATCCGGTACATCTGCAGAGTGCTCGCAACTTGAAAGCGCCCTGCAAGCTCAAGCCGCTGTGCATCACACTCCTCGTCTTATGCCCGGTGCTCCTGGCGCGAGCGCAAACCGAGTCATCCGATGAGGGTCGCCGAGGAAATCGCCGGTTGCACAAGCACCAAAACCTGGAATAGGCGCGGCGCAGAGTTTGCGACCGGCTATGTTGAAGCTACTCGCGGGCGAGCGTTTACCGGCATCGATTCCACCGTCTTTATGTAATGCTATCCAAGGATTACATCCTTAACGCGAAGGCTCTCTAACACTGTTGCTCGCAATCGCTCATACGCAGCCTGGGTTCTTTCCCAAGCCGCGTGTTCTTCACTATCGGCAAGGGGATTCTTTCCGGCAGCTCTGCGGACAGCTTCGTCGATGTCCGTCAATAACGTGTTGAGGAACTGGTCAATGGCATTGTTAACGGTAATTGACAGATACAGATTATTCTCCCTCCTTGTATTCTCCATATCTTGGAGGGGTTCTATGACCTCATCATAGGTCATCCCCCAGCTACCCCCTGAGGATCCAGAACTCGGATAGAGTTGCTTCGCTTTGTTTCTACTATCGGCTAGCCTCATACGCTATGATAGGTCTTCACTAGAAGGGCGGCCAGGTTTAGTGAGATAAATTTCAAGACATTTATCTCGTGCTGTCTTTGCTGACCTTAAGAGAGTCTCATATGCGGTTAGGCGATTCTCAAAAAGACTCTTTTGATAATCTCCAATCAATTGATGGTTTTGTAGCTGGAGGCTAAAGAAATAAGCGACTCCGGCAAGAACAAGGCCCAAGACCAATTTGTCTAATGCCAAGAGAATCAGTTTGTCACGCATAGATTCCGGTTGTTCAGTGCTCTTGCCAGTCATCCAAACTCTCCTTTCTGCGGTCATCGCGTTATTCGGCTGCATTAATTACGGCTCTGCGACCCTTTAGTAGCCTTTGAACTCCCCATCATTTTGGCGGTTGCGGCTTGCCGCCGGCGGCGTTCGCTTCTTTCCAAAGCTGCGGATAATCGGTGAACCCGCCGTCTATGCCGTATCCGACGAAGAGCTGAATGTCCGCGATGATGTTTGCGCGAACGGTCGAGCCGTTTGGCTGAGCTTCGTTCAAAGGCCGCCGGGCATTCGCAGAGGTCGAGCCGCGAAACGTGTATGGGTGAACCAGCAATCCAGCCTTGTGAAACGTCGCGACATCAGCGGCGCTCTTGAGCAGGCTCTTGCTCGGGCCTGCTCCGCTAGCGTAGCCGGCGATCTCGGCGGCGAGCGCGCGCGTGACTCTTGCTGAGTCGTCCTTACGTCCCTCGTCTTCCATAGGGAGAAGCTGGACGCGAGCGTAGCCGGGGGCAACCTCCAGCATTCGAAGCAAGCCTTCCTTATAAAACGACTGGATGAATATGCGCTCGCGCTGGCCTGGCTCATCGAAGCCATTCGCTTTCAGGATCGCCGCCAGCTTCTCGGCGGAATCAAAGCCGAGCGACTTGTAATACGGAAAGTGCTTCAGCTCGATATAGAGTCCCGCGCGCTTCCCGATTAGCTTGATCGCCTCGATCATCGTGGGGATTCGCTGGGCGACATAAGCCGGGCTTGCCGCAAACGGGTTCGCGCGGTTGAACCAAGACCCCGCATCGAGCCGCTTAATCTCGGCAAGCGTGAAATCGACTGTATACCACCCTCGCTTCGGCGTGCCGGTCTCGAAAGCATCACGCAGTGTCGCGCGGCCCGGGAAGATCTTCGCGACGTTGGTTGTACGCTCGAGGTCGGCATCGTGAAGGCAGATCAGCACGCCGTCCTTCGTGAGCTGCAAGTCTTGCTCGACGAAGTCAGCTCCTTGCGCAATCGCCAACTCGTATCCAGCAAGGGTGTGCTCAGGCGCGTAGCCCGAGGCTCCACGATGCGCGACGAGCAGCGGCTTCTTTGAGGAAGAAGGCGCTTGGGCAGTCATTCCGGTTAGCGACGCGTGCACCGCAAACAGCAGCGTTAGCGCCGCGACGCATGGCGCAAACACCTTGTGGGCACGGGAACGATTTGTCATTTGCTGGACCGCCGGCTTAGAACGTCGAAGCACGATCGAGAATACAGCAGGGGTCAACACTCATCAACAAACGCGGAGAAATCGGTGGTCGCCAAGTATGTCTCGGAAACCTCTGCGTCCCCTGCGTCCTCGGCGGTTTGATTCTCCGGATTTTAACCCCAGAGGACGCCGAGGACGCAGAGGACGAAAGAGGCCCGCTCCTCACCATCAACCTTCCAGCAAGCTTCTAAGCATCCACGCAGTCTTCTCGTGCACTTGCATCCGCTGCGTCAGTAGATCCGCGGTGGCCTCGTCATTCACGCGATCCGCCGAAGGGAACACCGACCGCGCCGTGGAGACGACTGCCTCCTGTCCTTCCACCAGAAGCCTTATCATGTCCTCGGCTTTCGGCACTCCGGGCGTTTCCTTGATCGAGCTCAGCCGGGCGAAGTCCGCGTAGGTCGCCGGAGCCGGAAAGCCCAGAGCCCTGATCCGTTCCGCGATCAGATCCACGGCGAGCGCGAGTTCATTGTACTCAGTCTCAAACATCAGATGGAGCGTTTGGAACATTGGACCGGTTACATTCCAGTGAAAGTTGTGAGTCTTGAGGTACAAGGTGTAAGTGTCCGCCAGCAACCGCGACAGCCCCTGGGCAATTTCGCCTCTGTCTTCCTCTTTGATGCCAATATCTATTTTCATATGATCTCCGTTCGATTCATTAACGAGATTCCTCGTCCACACTTTGAATATACAAAACAAACTTGCCATAAGTGAAATACTTTGTTTCGATAGCGCCGATAGGTTGGAGATATCAACGATGAATCAACCACTCGGCCGTTCGATCGGAATTGTTTGTGTGCTCGCGGCGAGCTTGTTTCATCCCGCGATCGCTTCATCTGCACACCGGTGACTATCGAGCATTGATGCCGAGGTCCACAGTTGGAGTGAAACGGTGAAAAGCAGTTTGATGATCGCCGACAAGGCCCAACCGCGTCCTTCTTTTTCTGAAGCCGACGCCGCGAGACTCGCGCTTGAGCTCTACGGCCTCACTGGGCCGGCGAAAGAACTCAACAGTGAGCGCGATCAGAATTTCCTCATCGAAGCGGATTCGGGCGAGCGGTTCGTGCTAAAGATCGCCGCCGCGGCCGAGCATAGAGAGACGTTGGAGTTCCAGAATGCAGCGATGTCGCATTTAGGCGAGCGAGTCCGCTCGGGCTTCATCCCTCAACTGCGCAAGACGAAATCCGGCGAAGATATCGCAAGGGCGGACGGCGAAGACCACTCCGGTCATTTTGTCCGGCTGCTGACTTATCATCCGAGCGCGTTGCTTGCCGAAGTCAATCCTCACACGCCGGAACTGCTTCACAGTCTCGGTCACTTTCTCGGAGAAATAGACAAAGCGCTCGACGGATTCACTCATCCGGCGTCGCGCAGAGAATTGAAGTGGGACTTGCAAGGAGCGCTGTGGATCAAAGAGTACACGCATCACATCGCGGCTCCCGAGCGGCGCACGATCGTAGAGCACTTCATACGTCAGTTTGAGACCCGCGTCGTAGCGCACGCTGCCAGCTTGCGAACGGGCGGCCGCAATTTAGCAGCGTGCGCTACGACGCTGCGTACTTCAGTCGTTCACAACGACGCGAACGATTACAACGTGCTGGTGAGCGACGACGGCACAGGTCGAAAAACGGTTGCCGGCATAATTGACTTCGGCGACATGCTGCATACCTACACTGCAAGCGAAGTAGCGGTCGCCGCGGCTTACGCGATGCTCGATAAGCCCGACCCGCTCGCTGCGGCATGCGAGATCGTTGCCGGCTATCACCAGGTGTTCCCGCTAACCGAACAGGAACTTGAAGCCCTGTACACGTTGATGTGCATGAGGCTTGCCGTCAGCGTGACTAACTCGGTGCTTCAGCAAAAGCTGCATCCCGAAAACAAGTATCTTCTCGTCAGCGAGCGGCCTGCCTGGCGATTGCTGGAGAAACTTCGCCGTGTCGACCCGGCGCTGCCTCATTACCTTTTCAGGAACGCGTGCAAGCTTCCCCCGTGCGCCGAGAGCGGGGGCGTTATCGCGTGGCTCAAGAAAAGCGCCGGCTCATTTGGGCCGGTGGTAGAGGCCGACTTGAAGCGCGACAAGCTGGTGGTGTTCGATTTCAGCGTCGGCAGTCCCGAGTTCAGCGATCCAACGGAGCTGGCGGACACTGAGGCGTTTACGGCAAAAGTCTTTGCGGGAATGAAAGCCGCCGGCGCGCGGACCGGCCTTGGCCGCTACAACGAACCTCGCCTGCTTTACACCAGCGAGGTATTCAAATCGGCTGACGGCGAGCGCAGGACGATTCACATCGGCATGGACTTGTTCATGGCAGCCGGCTCGCCGGTGTTCGCTCCGCTCGATGGAGTGATTCACAGCTTCGCGAATAACGTTGCGCCGCTCGATTACGGGCCGGCGATTATCGTTCAACACGAAGCTGACGAAGGCCGAGTGAAGTTCTTCACTCTGTATGGGCACTTGAGCGAAGACTCATTGGAAGGCATTCATCCGGGCAAGCTGGTCAACCGCGGCGACCGCATCGCACGCATCGGCGCGCCTCCGACCAACGGAGGCTGGCCGCCGCACCTTCACTTTCAGATCATCTGCGACATGCTCGGCAAGCAAGGAGACTTTCCCGGCGTCGCTCCCGCGAGTCAACGCGAAGTCTGGTTGAGCATCAGCCCCGACCCAAATCTAATTCTCGGAATCCCTGAGGACCGCTTACCTGCCCCGAGCTTGAGTTCGGATCAGATACTTGGACTCCGTCGCGAGCACATCGGTCCGTCGCTGAGCATCGCTTATCGAAAGCCGCTGAACCTCGTGAAGGGATGGAAGCAGTACCTCTACGACGACGAAGGCCGCGCATATCTCGACGCGGTCAACAACGTCGCTCACGTTGGCCATTGCCATCTGCGTGTTGTCAGAGCCGTCCAGGAACAGATGGCCGTGCTGAACACAAACACTCGATACCTTCACGAGAACATCGCGCGCTTAGCGGAGCGTTTGTGCTCGACGATGCCGGATCCGTTGAGTGTTTGTTTCTTCGTCTGTTCCGGGAGCGAAGCAAACGAGCTTGCATTGCGGCTCGCGCGTGCTCACACGAAAGGGACCGACTTCATATGTGTCGATGGGGCCTATCACGGGAACACGACTTCGCTGATCGACATAAGCCCGTACAAGTTCGACGGTCCGGGCGGCAAGGGCGCGCCTGCTCACGTTCACAAGGTGATCATGCCGGACGTGTATCGAGGCCCGTACAAAGCCGACGGTCCAGGCGCAGGTAAGGAGTACGCGCGACATGTCGGCGGCGCCGTCGAGCAGATTGAGAAGAACGGCAAGCGCTTGTCGGCGTTCATCTGCGAATCGGCGCTCGGCTGCGGAGGCCAGATCATCCTGCCAGACGGCTATCTCAGAGAAGCTTATCGCCACGTTCGAGAAGCCGGCGGCGTTTGCATAGCCGACGAAGTGCAAACGGGACTTGGCCGAGTCGGTTCGCATTTCTGGGCGTTCGAGACTCAAGGCGTAGTTCCAGACATCGTGACCATCGGCAAGCCGCTCGGCAACGGCCACCCGCTCGCGGCTGTGGTAACCACGCCGGAGATCGCAGCGTCGTTTGATAACGGAATGGAATACTTCAACACGTTCGGAGGCAATCCGGTTTCCTGTGCAGTGGGACTGGCGGTGTTGGATGTGATCGAAGAAGAGAGCTTGCAAGAGAACGCGTTGAAGGTGGGGGCTCATTTGAAGGCGGGGCTTGAAGCATTGAAGTGCAAGCATCCGCTGATAGGAGACGTTCGCGGATCAGGCTTATTCATCGGAGTCGAACTGGTGCTTGATCGAGAAACGCGCGCTCCTGCAACTAGACAAGCAGCTTACGTCGTCGAACGAATGAAGGAATGTGGCGTACTTATCAGCACTGATGGTCCACTGCACAACGTGTTGAAGATCAAGCCTCCGAGGGTGCTCTCCACACGCAACGCAGATGAACTTCTCGTCAAGCTCGACGAAGTATTGATGGAGAGTTATCTGCAGCCAAAGCCGCGTTAGGATCGCGGGCTGGTGCTTTCTCGACAAGGGGTCGCTAGAAATGCAAGGTGACGAAGCAAAGGCAACCACAACTTCGCGGTCGAAGAGAATTCGAGCCGTAGTTTTCCTAATCCTGTTGGTCGTGTTTACGGTGTATTTGCTGTGGGATTACACGCTGGGTGATTATCTTAGGTCGGCCGCTCTTTTAGCGGTAGCTCTCTTGCTCGTTTTGCTCGGCTACTACTTCCCGCGTGTAGGCCGTACGCTCATGTTTCTTGCCGGGGCATACCTTCTCTTCGTCTACTGGATGATTCTTACTCTAGGACCGATGATCCTGTTCGTCTTGCTGTCTCAGTTCATTCTGCAGAACGTCGCAGTTCGTTTCCAAATCGTCGTTTTCGTCGCATGGGCGATACTGCTTGGATGGGCCGTGCTGTTAATCGCCACTGAGAGAAAACGCGAACGTCTCTTCAACCGTTTGAAGAGAATAGGAGCTTTCGCACCAGTCGCATACTCATTCAACTTGTTGATGATTGCGGTGATGTTCTTCTCGTCGGTCACCTACATACTTGCCGAGCATGGCGTCCTAAAGCTTAACAGAGCAGCAGACGCGAGCATCTTGCCTTGGGACATAACCCTCTTCTACTTTTGGCATTTTCTGGAGGCTGTGCCCTTGCTGCGGGTGAACGAGACGCTGCACTGGAACGAGCCGCTGACTTACGATAGCGGTTGGGTCGGCCTGATGCTCCTCCTGTTCAAGTTGGCAGTAATTGTCCCCGTGATCGGAGCTTTCGCATGGTATTGGAGAAAAGTCGGAGCGCAAAAGCCAAGCTCTGCGCAAGGTCTTTTGAAGGTGATCGGCGCCGCGCGATCCATGAAAGTCGTGATAGCGGGCGGCACGGGCCAGGTTGGAACAATCCTCGCTCGGGCGTTCCACCGGCAAGGGCATCAAGTGGTTGTTCTCAGCCGCAGTCCGGAAACGGCGCCATGGCGTGTCGTGAAATGGGATGCCGAGAGTCCCGGAGACTGGAGGGCTGTACTGGAAGGAGCAGATGCGGTCATCAATTTGGCCGGGCGAAGCGTCAACTGCCGCTACAACGCCGAGAACCGCAGGCTGATCACGGAGTCTCGGGTGAAGTCCACACAGGTGATCGGCGAGGCCATTGCCCTTGCAGCCAGGCCGCCGCGAGTGTGGCTTCAGGCTAGCACCGCAACGATTTATGCTCATACCTATGACAAAGCCAATGATGAAGCTAGTGGCGTGATCGGCTGTTCCGAAGACGCGCCGGATACCTGGCGCTTCAGCAATGATGTTGTCACTTCCTGGGAGCAAGCTGCGAATGAAGCGAACACGCCAAGAACACGCAGAGTGCTCCTGCGCTCGGCGATCATAATGAGTCCGGATCGCGGCGGCGCATTCGATATGCTACTGAAACTCGTGCGATTCAGACTTGGTGGATCTGCGGGAGACGGCGAGCAGTACGTCTCCTGGATACACGATCAGGATTTCATCCGAAGCATCTTCTGGTTGATAGATCACGACGAAGTCGAAGGACCAGTGAATCTCGCTGCGCCAAACCCGCTGCCCAACTCCGAGTTTATGCAGGCTCTGCGAGCAGCGTGGGGCACTCGCTTCGGTCTACCTGCCACGGAGCGGATGTTGGAGATCGGGGCGTTTCTTCTGCGAACCGAAACTGAACTCATTCTAAAAAGCCGTCGAGTTGTCCCGGGAAGGCTGCTTGATGCGGGATTTGTTTTTCAGTTCCCGATGTGGACGGATGCGGCGAAGGACCTCTGCAGTCGGTGGCGAAAAGCGTCCTCTACCGCAGAATAAACCCATCTTTCAGCGGATCGTCCGGGGCGATCAGAAACTCATGCCGACCGGTGATCCACGCGCTGCCTTCGACCTCGGGAACCACCGCGGCATACTCACCGAAAGCAGTCTCGCGAACGACTCGACCGGTGAAGCGCGTCCCGATCAAGCTCTCGATCACGAACGGCTCTCCGACTGCTAATCTTCCTTTAGCGTGTTCGAGCGCGACACGCCCGCTGACGCCGGTGCCCGTTGGCGATCGATCGACTTCACCATCGGCGAAGATGCACACGTTGCGGCTGTTGGCGCCCTCGCTGCGAGGCGGGCCATCGATTATCGTCCCGTACAGAAAGCCGAGGTCCTCTTCGAACGGATGCCTGATCTCGAGCGAGTCCATCACCGCGCGCTTGACCGCCATTCCGGCTTCGATCAGCTTGCGAAATTCCCCGGGAATGATTCGTACTCCGAGATCTTCAGCTTTACAGTAAGCGTAGAACGCTCCGCCGAAGCCAACGTCCAACCGCACCTCGCCGATGCCTGGAACCTCGACTAACTGATCGAGCTTGTAAGCGAACGACGGCACGTTTTCGAAAGCTACGCTGCGAACGCGCTTACCGTCAACGTTCGCTCGCGCGGTGATTCGTCCGGCAGGCGTGTCGAGCCGAATCACCTCACGCGGTTCGAGCATCCCGGTCTCAAGCAACACCGTCACTAGAGCGATGACGCCGTGTCCGCACATCGTGCTGTAGCCTTCGTTGTGCATGAACAGCACGCCCAGGTCTCCGTCCGCCGTGACCGGTTCAGTCAGGATGCAGCCGTACATATCGGCGTGGCCGCGAGGCTCAAACATCAAGGCGCGGCGCAGGTGTTCGAGGTTTTCTCGAGCGTAGCGGCGCTTCGCGAGCATGGTGTCGCCGGGGATTGGTGGAATACCTCCGGTGATCACGCGCAACGGTTCGCCGGCTGCATGCGCGTCGATGGTGGTGATGCGAGTCCAATCGGATGGAGGTGTCAATGTCATAGGTAAGCGTTTCGCGCTCCAAGAATCCAAACTATGTTTGTTGCTCTTCGCCACCTCGCGCTTCGGCCTGAGAGATCATTCCTGACTCGGCCCTCCAGGCTCTCGGCGCTTATTTCTTTCAAGCAAGTCTTCGAGTATCTCTGTCCTGGGAAAGCGGAAGTTGGTTTGGGCGAGTTCGCGAAAAGAATCCGCCAAATCAAGGAGTCCTCTCTGAGCCGCCTTTTCCAGAATCGCCAAAGTGCCGAACGCAGTGAGGCCATGTCTCCGCGCCTCTTTCGTCCCCTTGCGCTCATCCATCAGTACGGCGTCAGCTCTTAGTTCATTCGCTAACGCAATCGCTTCGCGTTCGCCGGCTCCAAGTTGTCTTACCGATGTGATGAAGGACGAAGAAGCCTCCTTTACTTCCAACCAGGCGGGAGACCCATCGGCCCATGTGCGCACGAGATCAGGTGTACCCGGTTTGTGGAATTCGTCCCAGACCGCTCGAGGTATGATGACGTGTCCGAACAGTTCTTTGAGAATGTCGATGCGCCCGATCAGAACAAGGTAGTTGATTGGAGTAGTGTCCGAGATGACAATCATTGGCCCAACAGGTTGTCGAGCGCGACCCTCTGCTGTTCAAGCTCATCAAGCGTCAGCCCCGCTGGTACGCCGTGAGCCTTCAGAAACCCATCTGCCTCATACACAGATACTCCCAGGAGGTCGGCTACCTCGCCTAGGCTCAAAGCCTCTCGGCGATAGGCTTCGATGGCCAGCGCCTCCAAAGCTAACCGAGAAAGATCGTTAGCATTGTCTAGCTGCGCCGCAATTTCGTCGGGAATGGTCAACAGTACTTCCATAATACCGGCTCCGATTGCTTGTCATCTTCGCTGGTTAAGGATACACGGGCGCTACGAATCGTCGCAATCGTAAATCGGCCCTGGCAGTTCCCAAAAGTACGTGCCGAGTTCCGCTCGAGGAGCCCCTTCATCGCACTGCCGGGTTGGCGCCATAGAACTTCCAGCTCGAAACAAAGTCACCCGTCAGCTTCTGCTTTGTCAGGCTCGCGCGCACCATTTCGATCGGGATTCGATTCTCTTTCAACACCGCATCGTGAAACGCCCGGTTAGTCATCTTGCCCGAGTCGACTAATTCGCGACGAAGCGCACGAACCTGCAAGCCGCCAAGCAAGTACGCGCATTGATACAGCGGCCCATAGGCTCCGCCAAACGAGCGCCGAACTTCGGCGGTCGCGTTGTCGACTTCGTGACCCACTCGCTTGACCAACAGGTCGATGCACTCCTGCGGCGTCATCTTTTCGAGATGAAAGCTGAGCGAGAAAATGATTCGCGCAGAGCGGTGCATTCGCCAGAAGAGCATGCCGATCCGGTTCTCGGGTGACTTGGCGAAGTTCATGTCCCACAGCAGCATCTCCCAGTAGAGCGCGCCGCCTTCCGTCCAGAAGGGCGTGCTGAAGAGCTGGCGATAGGTCCGGTATCGAGCGGCCATGAATCCCTGCAGATGATGCCCCGGGATCAACTCGTGAAACACCGTCGCGCGCGAGAAGTGGATGTTGTTCCCGCGCATGCTCATCATCTTCGCTTCGTGGCCCATCGTGTTTGTAGGATAAGAAACTTGAATCGTCTCGCCGCCAAGAAAGAACGGACTGACCAACTGGCGTTCGGGTGTCATCATCTCCATGCGCCAGGTGTCGCGAGCAAGTTGCGGAACGGTGACCAGATCGTGATCGTCAACGAACCTGATCGCTTCAAGCGCCAGCTCGCGGATCAGATCGGGTTGCTTGCCTGGCTCGACGTACAACGTCTTCACGTATTCGAGCGCCTTCATCCAATCGTCGCCGTAGCCAAGCTCTCTCGATGCACGTTTCATCTCAGCTTCGCACCACGCGTACTCCTTGTTGGCGATCGCAACCAGCTCTTCGGGCGTGTAAGGAATCATCTCGAAGCTAAGCTCGCTCATCAGCGCCTCGCGCCCTATGGGATCGCCGATGATCTCGGTTGTGTCCCCCGGTTTCAGCCCTAGGACTTTTTCGCGCAGGAACGCCGCGTACTTTTCAAGCGATTGATCGACAGACTTGTAAGGCTCGCCGACCCACCACGTGAATATCGGATCGTAGCCGTTGTGGAAGCCGTACCAGTTCCGCAGCGTGTTACGAAGGCTCACGATCGCAGCGACAGCGCGGTTCGCGACGGTCTTCTTCGCTTTGATCGCATCGGGTTTCGCGTCGGGTTTGAGCCCACCCTCGACTGCCTTGCTCGTCCCGTCGATCTGCCTGGCCATCTTGGTGAACAACGCCGCGATCTTTGCGGAATCGATAGCTTCCATGCGGCGGCGGGTGTCTTCGAGATCGGTGATGGTCTGACCAAACGGCACGAGCGTGGCAACTTCGGCAAGGGCTTTGGTTTGCAGGTCCAACTGGCGCAGTTCGTGGTCGAGGTGATTCTTGAAGAGTAAGTAATCGATGCGCCCATCCTGACTCATCGAATCGAAACCGAGCTTCGCGAGTGCCGCAAGCCAGTCGGTGTAAAACTGTTTCATCCGAGCCTGTCGCGCCGACGAAGCTTCGACGGAGTAAAACCGGGCGAGGCTGCCGCGGTCCGCTGTGTACCTTTCGATCACGCCGCGCATCTCGCTTGGCCGCGAGTCCGCGTCGTTCAACCGGGGGATCGGGTCATCGCCCTTTTTCGGCCCGGCATCTGAGTCGAGGCCTCTTTGTTCCGTTTCGCTATGCGCGCGCGCTGAGGAGCTGAACCCGAAACCGCCGCCAAGCGCGAGCATCGCAATCAAAACACCGATCACCAAGAGTCTCGCACTACTCATCCTTTTCACCTCGTCTTAGTTGCCCCGAAATCCTCTGAAGAACTCAGCTTGCACTTATCCCACAACTCCCGGTGGGCTCGCAACGCGCGGTAGTGTCCTAATCTTGTGTTGATATTCGCAAATGCCCTGGCCGCGACCGATGACGGGCGACGGAATATTTGGACTGCGGCGGCTTTTGTGCGTTGCCGCCGCTTTCTGTGGCTTCGTCGGGACAATCAAAAGCGGTGGCAATGCACAGACGCCACCGCAGTCCAAATACGCGCTCGCTTGGTAGTGTTCTAGTCGACCAACACAAGATTAGGACACTACCCAGCGGTCGCGTTGAGGCGACCGGGAATCTGCGGTATAGTGTCGCGCCATCTAGTTCAACAGAACGAGTGCAACGCAAAGCGAGGTGGATCATGGCTCAGCCAAAGGAAAACGAAGAACCTTACCCGCCGCAAGGCTACGCGTGGTACGTGGTCGGCGTGCTGACGTTCGTCTACATCTTCTCATTTATCGACCGGCAGATTCTGAATCTGCTTGTGCGGCCGATTCGGCGCGACCTTGGCATCACCGACTTTCAGATGAGCCTGCTGATGGGATTCAGCTTCGCGCTCTTCTACACCTTCTTCGGCATTCCGCTTGGCAGGCTCGCCGATTCGCGGAGCCGCCGCACGATCATCGCTGTAGGCTTCGCTGTCTGGAGCGTGATGACAGCGGGCTGCGGGCTCGCGAGGAACTTCGTGCAGATGCTGCTGCTGCGCGTGGGGGTGGGAGTCGGCGAAGCGGCATTGTCCCCTGCGGCCTACTCGATCATCACCGACTACTTTCCTCCGAAACGGCGGGCGACGGCCATCAGCGTCTACGGGATGGGAATCTACATCGGCTCGGGGGTCGCGTTTATTGTCGGCGGTCTGGTAGCCGGTCTCGCATCGGCTCAGGAGACCTGGGACCTACCATTAGTCGGGGCGACACGGCCCTGGCAGGTCGTGTTCTTCATCGTCGGCCTTCCCGGCGTGTTGCTCGCGCTTCTTATGTACACGGTGCGCGAGCCAGTTCGTCGCGGCATCAAGACGATGAAGGCGGCGGACGGCAAGACAAGAGTCGCGCAGGTGCCAATGAACGAGGTTGTTGCTTACCTCAAACAGAATTGGCGCACTTTCGCGTGTCACAACGTCGGGTTTGCGCTGTTGTCATTCTCCTCTTATGGCAGCAGCGCGTGGATTCCAACTTTCTTCGTGCGCAATCACGGCTGGAGCGAATCGCAGGCCGGTCAGGTCTACGGCTGGATCGTTGCTATAGCCAGCACGGTCGGAATAGTCGCGGGGGGACGGCTGGCCGACTGGATGGTAGAGCGCGGCCACAGAGATGCGACTATGCGCGTTGGGTTGATGGTCGCGATTGCGTGGCTCCCCTTTGGGTTGCTCTATCCAGTGGTTTCGGATGCTTACTGGGCGGCTGCGCTGCTGGTCCCTGCAGCCTTTCTGGCAAGCGCGCCGTTTGGTGTTTCCGCGGCTGCGATTCAGCAGATGATGCCGAATTCTATGCGCGGGCAGGCCTCGGCGATCTACCTCTTCGTAGTCAACCTCATTGGACTTGGCCTCGGACCTTCTGCCGTTGCAGCCGCGACCGATTTCATTTTTGAAGATGATCAGGCGGTTCGGTACTCGCTGGTTAGCGTCGCCGCCTTCGCGCATGTGGGGGCGGCGACTTTGCTTTGGGCTGGACTCAAGCCGTTTATCGCCAGCCTCGAGCGGTTGAAGCAGTGGAACGCCGCTAATGTTTGAGACAAGAATCGAGGATAGAGGATTGAGGATCGAAGATTGAGGATCGAAGATTGAG
The DNA here is from genome assembly GCA_038040445.1 of Acidobacteriota bacterium. NCBI lineage: Bacteria > Pseudomonadati > Acidobacteriota > Blastocatellia > Candidatus Onstottus > Candidatus Onstottus frigus. The sequence continues at coordinate 56,288 of JBBPIG010000031.1, forward strand.
AAGCGATCATCCATCCTCTATCCTCTATCCTCTATCCTCTATCCTCCTCAAGCACCTCGTTCCTTACTGAACGTCATCGTCTCGGCGTTCCAGTCGTATGCTCGATTGTCGAAGTAGCTGCGATTGGTAAGCAGAGCCGGCCCCGCCGCGCGGAAGCCAAACACTGCATCCTCCACCACTGGCTTGCGAGAGCGCATGCCTTCAAAGAACGCAGTGAGGTGATCGACCGAATCGCTGTAGCCTGAAGGCGGCGCGTAGGTATCCTGACTCGATGCGTTGATGTCCTGTTTGTTCTCCGGATACTTCGCGCGGTACTCCTTCAAGAATGCCTCCTGAGTCGCCTTCGGGAAAGTATCGATCGTGTAGCCCGGTTCCTTCGCTCGAGTCTTTTTCGAGAGCGTCACTACGCCCGACAGCGTCATCACGCCTTCGCTTCCGATGAATCGGAAGCCTGAGCTTTCGTTTGCGCCGGCCGCAAAATTGACTCTCAGAGCCAGATTAAAGGCAGGTGTGTTCGCGGTCTTGGGGTAGTCGCACAACGCCAGCATCACATCGGGCACGTCGCGTCCGTCGTTCCAGTAGCGCGTCCCGCCGGTCGCCATCACTCGCGTCGGCCCGGTTGTTCCAACCACGAAGTGCAAGCCCGAAAAAAGATGAACGAACAGGTCGCCGGCGACCCCCGTACCGTAGTCGCGATAGTTCCGCCATCGGAAGAACCTCGTGGCATCGAACGCCCGCTTCGGCGCTTCACCCAGAAAGCGGTCCCAGTCAACGGTCGTGGGCGAGGCGTCCGGCGGTATTGAATATTGCCACGCGCCGATCGCGCTGCTGCGATCCCACCAGGCTTCAACCATGTTCAGCTCGCCGATCGCTCCCGAGGCTAGCAGGTCCTTGGCTTTCTTGTAGACGATCGAGCTGACCCGCTGGCTGCCGACTTGAAAGATGCGATTCGTCTGTTTCGCGGTCTCGATGACGTGCTTGCCTTGCTCGAGCGACTGCACCATCGGCTTCTCGCAATAGACGTCTTTGCCGGCCTTCATCGCTTCATTCGAGATGCGCATGTGCCAGTGGTCCGGGGTGGCGATGATGATCGCATCAACATCGGGGCGTGCAAGTACTTCGCGATAATCACGCGTGGTGAAGAGCTGGTTGCCCCAGATTTCTTTGGCGCGAGCCAGGCGTCCGTCGTACAGGTCAGCCGCGGCTACGAGTTCGACGCCGGGAACCTTTAAAGCTTCGCGAGTGTCACCCATCCCTTGCCCGCCGGCTCCGACAAGCCCGAGCCTGATTCTGTCGCTGGGCGCGACTCTCTCCCGCAGGCTTGACCGCTCGGCTGCGAGGATCGTTGTTGACGTTGCGGCTGCCAGGGTCGTAGCCGTGGTCAGCTTGATGAAATCTCGTCGAGAGGTTTTTCCGCTTTGGTGGTTCATTTAGTTAATCTCCTGTTCCATCCTGGGAGCGCAGGCATCCCCGCCTGCCTCTTCTAGCGCAACGCAAAGCAGGCAGGGATGCTGCGCTCCCAGCTCTGCGGTTGCTCGATAGGGTGAAAGGCTACTATTATCCTCTTGCCCGTTCGTTTGCAATGAGAAATCAGTGGTGTCCTAATCTTGTGTTGATATTGCAGGTGGCCGGGCGCACGACCCGATTGCGGGCGACGGAATATTTGGACTGCGGCGGCCTTTGTGCGTTGCCGCCGCTTTTGGTTATCGCCACGAAACGACAGAAAGCGGTGGCAACGCAAAGACGCCACCGAGTCCAAATACGCGGTCGCTTGATAATGTCCTAGTCGACCAACACAAGATTAGGACACTACCGAGAAATCGGCAAAAGACGACCGAAATCAGGTGACGTAGTATTCTCCCGTCGCCACAAATCTCTTCAAAGAGGTCCATCGAATGTTCAAGACAAGCGTTCTAGCTGTGCTATGCGCAGCAGTGCCGGGCGTTCTGGTAATCGCGGCCGGTTCGCCTCGCAGGATGGCGGCGGATGACAAAATAATCGGGCGCTGGGACATGACCATCCAGGGCGCCGCCGGTCAGTATCCCTCATGGTTTGAAGCGAGTCGCGAGGGTGAGAAGCTCAAAGGCCGTTTCGTGGGACGCACCGGCAGCCAGCTTCCGATGGCGTCGATCGAGTTCGCAAACGGTCACCTCGCCTTCTCGGTTCAGTTTGATCAGAACACCAGGTACGAAGCTCAACTGATCGGAAAGCGGCTCGAAGGAACCATATCCGGCCGCGAAGGACAAACGATGAAATGGACCGCGGTTCGCGCGCCAAAGCTCGGCCGCAAATCAACTCCGCGATGGGGCAAGCCGATAACGCTCTTCAACGGACGCGATCTGATCGGGTGGAGAGTTCGTGACCCCGCCAAGGCCGCGACCTGGCGCGTAGTCGATGGGGTGTTGGAAAACACGCCTCGCGGCACGGACATAATTACCGAGCAGAAGTTCACCAACTTCAAGCTTCACGTCGAATTCAAGCTGATCGATAAGAGCAACAGCGGCGTTTATCTGCGCGGCCGGTACGAGATCCAGGTTCAGGAAGACTTCGGCAAAGAGCCTGAGAGCCATCGCTGCGCCGGCATCTACGGCTTCATCAGCCCTTCGAGCATTCCCGCGAAGCAGCCAGGAGAGTGGCAGTCATTCGACATCACGTTCATCGGCCGCCGGGTCACCGTGGTTTTCAACGACAAGACCGTCATCGACAACGCCGAGATCCCGGGGATTACCGGAGGCGCACTCGACAGCAACGAAGGCGAGCCCGGCCCGATAATGTTGCAGGGTGATCACACGCAGATCTACTACCGAAACATGGTCATCACCCCGTCCAAGTGAGCAGCGGATGTGAAGGCAAGAAAGTTAGATGGCGTTTGATTCTCGAAGGGCGGCGATGTCTTCGGGAGTGAAACCAAGTTCGCCAAGGACCTCGCCGGTGTGCTCGCCCAACGTGGGAGCGCGGCGGCATGCGGCGGCGGGCGTTTCGCTCAAGCGCAGCGGCGGGCTCGCGATCGAGACGGGCTTCTTGCCTCCGGGGTACTCGATCTGTTCGAGAAGATTTCGCGAGTTCACCTGAGGATCAGCGACCACTTCGTCCAGGTTGTAACAGGGTCCGCAGGGAATCCGCGCGACTTCAAGCTCCGCGATCGCTTTTTCTCGCGTGCGCGTGGAACACCACGAAGACATCGCCTCGTTGATGACCGCGGCGTTGTTACCGCGCGAGATGTCGTCTCTGAATCGCGGATCATCGATCAAGTCTTCCCTGCCAATCAATCGCGCCCAGCGCCGGAACATCGGACCGCCGATGGTCGGAACGATGATCCATCCATCTCGCGTCTGGTAAGCGTCGCTCGGCGCCGCGTAGTAGCCGGTGTTTCCTATCTGCTCCCGGCGAATCCCCATCGTCTTGAGCTCGGCCAAAAGCGGCGTCATGAAAGTCACCCCGGTTGCAAGCAACGACACGTCTATCAACTGACCCCGACCGGTTTTCTGCCGATGATACAGCGCGGTCATCGCTCCGAATGCTCCGTGGAGCGCCGTCCCATAGTCGGCCCACGAAACAATCGAGCGGACTGGCGGACCGGGGAATCCAGTGAGGCTCATCGCGCCACTCATCGCTTGAACGACTCCGTCGAAGCCTACGCGATCGGCATACGGACCATCGGGGCCAAACGCGGAGGCCATCACGAGGATGATGTTGTCTTTCACGGCACGAAGCGATTCGTAGTCAAGCCCAAGCTTCTTCATCACCGCGAGCGGCAGATTGACGACGACGATGTCGGCGGTGCCAACGAGACGGCGGATGATCTCTCGAGCTTTGGGATGGCCGAGATCGAGCGTGATGCCGCGCTTGTTGCGATTGATGGTTAGGAACAGGCCGCCTTCGCCGCTTTCGGTGACGGGGCCGAGTTTGCGGTCTTCGCCACCATCGCGCCGCTCGACGCGGATCACATCGGCGCCGAAGTCGGCGAGCAACATCGCGCAGTAAGGCCCGGCGATGAAGCGACCAAAATCGATGACTCGAATTCCTTCAAGAGGTCCCGGCATAACTCGCAGCATCGTACCTTCTAGAGACGGGTTTATTCAACTCAGGGAGACTGCATACCCACCTCGTAAGAGGTGGGTTAGTGATGATGTAGCCTACTACACAAAGCATTCAGTCGACCCCGCTGGGTACCATACCCACCTCGTCAGAGGGGTTCGTGATGTTGTGGCCTGCATTAAGCGCATCGGACTGTCTCGGGCCTCGATAGGACTGGAACATCACGTACCCACTTCTTACGAAATGGTATGCAGCGCCAGGCGCGCTTCGTTGTAGGCGGCAACATTACGTACCCACTTCTCACGAAGTGGGTATGGAGCTCGAAGCGCTTCGTTGTAGGCGGCGACATCATGTACTCACTTCTCACGAAGTGGGTATATGCCAACCTGCCGGTTGGGGGATTGCGCGATTAGACGAAGACGTTGTGTCTAGACCGACGCGAGAGAACACTGCTGTGTTATCGAATTCTTCACCAGACTGCTAGAGTCTTGGCTGAGAATCGAGAGCATCGATGAATGAGGGGCCCAACACCTGGTCGACTGCCGCGATCGAGTTATCAATGCGCACCCGCGCGGCTAGTCTCGAACGAATGCGCAGCGAGGTATTCGATCTCGCTGTCATCGGCGGAGGAATTACGGGCGCCGGGGTCGCGCTCGATGCAGCATCGCGAGGGCTCACGGTCGCGCTCATCGAGAAGCGCGACTTCGCAAGCGGAACCAGCTCGCGATCGTCGAAGTTGATTCACGGGGGCCTGCGCTACCTCGAGCAATTCAATTTCGGTCTGGTGCGTGAGTCGCTTCACGAGCGCGCCGTGCTTTCGCGAATCGCTCCTCATCTAAGCAAGCCGCTCCAGTTTCTGGTGCCCGTCTATTCTTCGAGCGAGCAATCTCCCCTCGGAGCGAATAGGCTGAAGCTTGCGGTTGGGCTATGGCTGTACGATCTGCTGGCTGGGCGCCGGAACATCGGTCGACATCAATGGCTGTCGCGTGAAGCCGCGCTCAAGCAAGCCCCGGCGCTTGAGCCGCGCGGTCTCCGCGGCGCGTTCCTTTACTACGACGGTCTGACCGACGACGCGCGGCTGGTGATCGAGGTGATCAAAGCGGCAGCCGCTCACGGCGCGCTGGTAGCGAACTACGTCAGCGCGCGTGGATTTCGCAACGACGATGACGGCGTGTCGAAGGTTGAGCTAGAGGACACGCGCGATGGCGGCTCGTTCGAGTTGCGCGCGAAGGTAGTCGTGAACGCAACCGGAGTGTGGTCGGATGAGGTGTCTCGCCTGTCTGACGCAAGGGCGCCGAAAAGACTCCGGCCCTCGAAAGGCATCCACGTCGTTGTTCCATCTGAAAGGCTACAGAACCACACGGCCGTGTTGATTCCGTCGCTTGGCGAGAGCCGGTTTCTGTTCGTCATTCCGTGGCAGGGCCGCACGGTCATCGGGACGACAGACACGGACTATTCAGGAAGTCTGGACGACCCGCGTGCCGAGGCCGATGAAGTGGATCGCGTTGTGCAATCAGCGGCTCGAGCTTTCCCGGACGCGCGGCTGTCAACCGAAGACGTGATCAGCACGTTCGCCGGGCTGAGGCCGTTGATCGCCGCGGACGGACAGTCGACAAAAGAGCTTTCGCGCAAGGAGGAGGTCTTCGAAGACGCCTCGGGCCTGATCACTATCACGGGCGGCAAGCTGACAACCTGGAGACGAATGGCTGAGCGCGTCGTTGATTCCGTTGGCCGTCGACTTGAAACCATTGATGGAGTCCGCCGGCCGCGAGCGCATCGCAGCGTGACTGAGAACATCCAGCTTGCGGGTGGAACGCCTCAAGGCGACGCGCGCAAAGAAGCTCGAGCCGCGACGGAATTCGGTATTGACGTAGCTACGGTCGAGCACTTGATGGGAACCTACGGCAGCAACTATCGTGTGATCCTCGAACTCACCCGCGAGTCGGAAGAGTTGAAAACGACCTTGATCGACGGACTTCCTCACATCGTGGCCGAAGCCGTCTACGCCGCGCGATTCGAGATGGCGGCGACTGTCGAAGACTTTCTTTCGCGCCGAACTCGCATTGAATTGCTCGTGAGCGATCACGGCCGCTCGTGCGCTATGCGCGTATCGAGCTTGCTCGAGCGCGAGGCTGGCAGGCCGACGGCTGAAGAACAAAGCGTCGGCGTTCTGCAAGAGGCCCCAACATGCTGAACACACCGTTCCTCGAAGACCATCATCGGCAGCTCGCCCAGCAAGTCGATCGCTTCGTCAGCGAGCAAGTGCGCGGCGCGGCTCTTGGTGGAACTGAAGACGAGCAGGCTCGGAGTCTTGTAAGGGCGCTCGCTCGCGAAGGGCTGCTGGCCCGCACGGTTCCCGCGCGGTTTGAAAGCGGCGCAAGCTCGCTCGACGTGCGAGCGCTATGCGTTGTGCGCGAACATCTCTGCTATGAATCCTCGCTGGCCGATCTGATGTTCGCGATGCAGGGGCTCGGCAGCTTCCCGGTGGCGCTTGCGGGATCGGATGAGCTCAAGCGGCAACTCCTGCCAAAGGTCACGAGCGGCGATGCGATCGCGGCGTTCGCGATCACCGAACCCGAAGCCGGTTCGGACGTGTCGGCTCTTCAAACGACGGCGCGCCGCGATGGTGCAAGCTACGTGCTTGACGGAGTGAAGACCTTCATCTCGAATGCGGGGCTTGCGGATTTTTACACCGTGTTCGCGAAGACTGACTCCGCAAAAGGAAGCAAGGGCATCTCGGCGTTCGTGGTCGAGAAGCACGCGTCCGGCTTTCACTTTGAAGAGAAGATCGAATTGATCGCGCCGCATCCGATCGGCCGCATAAGATTTGACGGTTGCCGCGTGCCTCTGTCCAATCTGCTCGGCGAAGAAGGCGAGGGCTTCAAGATAGCGATGACGACGCTCGATTCGTTTCGGCCAACCGTCGGCGCGGCGGCGGCGGGGCTGGCGTGGCGCGCGCTCGATGAAGCGATCGGCTACGCGAAGCGCAGGGTGCAATTCGGAAAACCAATTGCCGAGTTTCAAGCGACGCAGATGAAGCTGGCCGAGATGGCCACCGAGCTTGATGCGGCCCGCCTTCTGGTCTATCGAGCGGCCTGGCTAAAAGACACCGGCGTCACTCGAGTGACTCTCGAGTCTGCGATGGCGAAGCTCTACGCTACCGAAGCCGCACAGCGGGTCATCGATTCAGCAGTTCAGATCCACGGCGGAACAGGCGTGGTGCGCGGTGCGGTAGTCGAACGTCTCTATCGCGAAGTTCGCGCGCTGAGGATCTACGAAGGAACATCGGAGATCCAGAAGCTGGTCATCGCCGGGCAGCTACTTCGGTGAACCGTTTTAAGAGGCAGGCTCGGCCGACATAGGGAGTTCAAGACAGAAGCACCCGAAGTGCAAAAACTTGTTGACAAAAAGTCGCCCTTGCAGTAACTTTGCGTCCCCCACATTGTTAAGCTCCCACCGATTGACAAGGAATCCAACCGTAGATCCAGAGCAGGTTTGTGCGTATCTCCGAGTTACTGGATCTGGTATGAGCTTCAATTTTCCGGAAAAAGGAATTTGAGCTCGAGGCTACAGCCCGTCACGTAGAGGCTGAGCCCGACACGAAGTAAGCCCTTCCTCACAAAAGATGCTCGCCCCCGCGAGCAGGACGTACGGTACTTGCGGCTTCGCTGGGAATGCTAGAACCAGATCAGCCCAGGCAAAGCGAAGTCACGGTATCAAAGTCCGGTCAGAGCCCCTCTTAAAAAACGGGACAATCCGCTGCAAAACATCGCAGCGCCTCAAAGCTTCCGGCGAGTCTCCATTGCGCGGTTGAGGGTCATCCTGTCCGCTGGCGCCGCCGGTTTCCGCGAGGCAAGAGCAGAGGAAACGTGTAGGGAGGGGAAATCCATGCCGAGACGATTCGTTTTGTTGTCGCTCGCTTCGCTGTTGCTTTGTGTCTCGACGGCTGAAGCTCAGGGCACCCATCAGTTCCTAGGGAAGCCTCGCGAAGTGCCGGATCAGTTCACCAGCAAATATGGTATTCGCTACAACACGCAGGGCTACGACCAGCCGCAGACAAAGTGGAAGAAAAAAATTGGCGCCTGGAGAGAGAACGACGTCCCCGATTCGATCATCGAAGAGCTATTGGCCTTCCCCGGTTCGCCGGACGCAATAGGGCAATGGATCGACGAGGCATTCGATAAGACGCTGGCTCAATTCACGGCCTGCGAAGGGGCGCTTGCCAAACGCGCGAGCCGGGTGTCCGCGAAGGACGTCTATGTGATAATCATGCCGTCGGCTTTTTTCGAGCCGTTCTACAAGGTGCTTGTTGCGGGCGCCTATTACCCAACTCCCAAAGAGATAAAGGTCCTGAACATCTACTATATCTGGGAAGGCGAGCATAAAGGCTGGCTGCGTCACGCGCGAGATTTGTTGATCTATGAGATGGCAAACTACTTCGCGGTGATGTGCGAGATACAACCGGAGCCGCGCTCCACGGCGTGGCCTTGCGATGCGCCGCCGGTGATCACGCCGCAGTGACGCGCGCTAGTGACTTGTAACAGCCGTTTCGCTAGCGATCGAATGGGTACGAAATCGGTGCGAATCCGTCAAACCCGCCGCATAGACCACGGATGACACTGGTTCGGCGGATTTGCGCGGATACCACTCCTTCACTAGTGAAGCGCATGTTACAGGCGACTAGTTGCGCCGGCGTTTCCACAACACGAAACCCAAGACGGACCACGCGCCCAGCGCGGAATACTCGTATCTGCCGAAGCTGCCTGGGATCGATGGAACGATCTTCATCACGATCAGCATTGCGGCTACCGCGGCCCCGCTGTATCCAATCATTCTTAGCCGGCGCGAAGTCGCGACCCCTCCCGCACCGCTGCAAAACGCGAGACAGGTCGCAAGCCATCCGATAGCCGCCGCCAGCGAGCCGACTTCCGAGATCGGAACCAGCACCGCCTGTCCAAGAAACGATGCGATCACCGTGAAACAACCCGCAAACGCTACGGCGGTCTTCGGCGTTCGATAGCGCTCATCGATTCGCGCGAGCCGGGCATCGAGCAAGTTGCGCCGCCCCATCGCAAACAACAACCGCGTGGACGTTAGGAAGTTCCCGTTGAAGATCTTCAGCAATGAAAGCAGCACCGCAAGCATGATCAACTGCACAAGCGCGCGCGATCCGAAGGCGCGCTCGAAGGCGACCGCGGTCGCGAAACGCTCGTTTGTCAACGACTGCCACGGCTGAATGAGCGTCACCACGCCGATGATCGTCACGTAGAAAAAAATACCCGCGCCAAGCGCCATGAATATCACTCGCACGAAGTGCTTCGGCTGGAAATCAACGGAAGCTTCTTCCGAACACTTCGGCGCCGCTTCAAAACCGGTCATGAAGTAAGGGACTATCTGAAGCACCATCAGCATCGACACTAACCCTCCGAGCGCTCCCCTGTTGTCTGCAAACGGCGGCTGCCAATTCGCGGCGTCTCCGCGAAACAGTCCAAGCGTGGCGAATACCGCAAAGATCGCGAGCAGGCCGAATGTCGTCAGGTTTTGAAACCTGGCGCTTATGTGAACGCCTCGATAGTTGACCAGCATGATCACGGCTGTAAGCGCCAGGCCGGCCAACAGGTGCGGGAGATAAACCGGGTAGCCTCCGACGCGATAAAGCTCGATCGCATTCAACTGCGGGAAAACGTATGAGCCGACCCGCCCGATAGCGACTGCTTCGTAGGGACACACGATCAAGTAAGCCAGCGTCATCATCCACCCGGTGGCGAAGCTGACGCCTTTCGGAAATACGGCGCCGGTATAAGCGATCTCGCTCCCGGCATCCGGCATGCGCTCGGTCAAACGTCCGTAGACATACGCGATGGGAATCAGCGCCAACCCGCCGATCAGAAACCCGAGCATCGCGCCGACGGCTCCGCCTCGCGTAAGCCAATCGTCGATGACCACCATCCACCCAACGCCGACCATCGTCCCGAACGCCAGCGTGAAGTATTCCCTCGCGCGCAACGCTTGCCGCAGGGCGGGCGGACTAGTGGTTGTTCGAGCAGTTCCCAAACTGTCTCCTAAACGGAAAGTTCCTGAGCGGAGCGGGCGATATTCTCAACCGAAACATATTGAACAACACCTGTGATAAGCGGCTTCCTCAACCTAGAGCTTTGGCGAGCGCGGGTGGAACGTCGTCGCTGGAGCAGAAGATCGCCTTCGGAAACTTTGCCCGAGTAGCTTCGACCTTCTCCGGAGCGCCGCCCGCGAACAGAATCGGAATGCCTTGCCGCTTCTTGGCCTCCCAGAATCACTGGGCGACCGCGCGCCCGTGCGAAGGCAATCGATCGAGCGAAATGATCACCGCTTCCGGAGTGAAGTCTCCCAGCTTGATGTGTTCTTCCGTGCTCCAGTGACAGCGCACATCGTGTCCAGCCTTCTTCAAAACAATCGCTCGCGCTTCGGCTTCTTCGCGATTCCAGTGCAAGTAGAAGACCTTGGCCATCAGTTTCCTCCAAATCAGAGTCTTGCTCTGCAAGGCCGGTATCGTAGACTGTCCAGTCTGCGTGACTTCGATATCAGGAGTGTTGTTAGAATTCGATCTCCGATATTCACTGTGCTAGAATCCTTCAGCGATCCGAGCGTTGATAATATTCGCCGGCGTAATCATCAGTCAAAGAAACTCACGTCAATTTGGGAGCCGTTGGAAAATGAATAAGGAATACTTCAGCTACGGAATCATCGGCATAGTAGCCGGGCTGGTGCTCGGTTTCATTGTGGGCAACTGGGCCACGCCCAGCGGAGGCAGCGCGGCCCCTCAGGCAGCGCCCGGCGTCGAAAAACAGGCCTCGGTTAACAGTAGCAACAGCGGTCAGGCGCTGCCACCGGGGCATCCGCCTCTCGATTCGGGTCAGACCATTCCCGCGCCGCCGCTGCCCGCCGGAACTCCGGGAGCATCGGAAGCGGTAAGCCCTTCGCCGGCGCCTTCGGCGGGAGAGGCCGCGGAACTTCCGTCGCTCGACCCATTGCCGTCCGGCAGCAAGGAAGAGCGCGCCGAGCAAAAGTACAAGAACATTCAGCTCCTCAAGGGACTCCCGTCCGAGCGTTTAATGAAAGTCATGTTTGCGTTCAAATCGTCGCTGGGAGTGGACTGCACTTACTGTCACATCAAGGACCAGTTCGAGAAAGACGACAAGCCGCAGAAGCAGACCGCTCGCAAAATGATTCAACTCGTCCGCGACACCAACGCCAAGCTTGGAAGTACGGCTCGGGTGACGTGCTTCACCTGTCATCGCGGACAGACCCGGCCGGCGTCGTAGGAATTGCGGATCGATGATTGCGGATTCAGCGAATCACCCTGACCTAGCGAATCATCCTGAGCGAGGCTGATAGTTGATAATCTGGAATCTCAGATCTCGCGTAATCTGAGATTCAAACTCAGATCGGTAACCGGGGAATGGAAGTTAGAAACGTACAATCCGAGCGCCGCTTCTCAGCGGAGAAGATGCAGAAGGTGAATCTGTTCGAGACCGAACGGATGTTCGCCGACATCTACTGCCTCGAGCCTGGCCAGGAACAGAAACGGCACGCGCATTCGGGCGCGGATAAGATTTACTTTGTGCTCGAAGGCACAGGCCGCTTTCACATCGGTGAGGAAGACCGCGAGCTTGGGGTTGATCAGATCGTGCTCGCGCCCGCAGACATCGAACACGGGGTGCACAACCAATCGGACGCTCGTCTCGTCCTTCTGGTCTTCATGGCCCCGAATCCGAATAAGGCTTAGCCCAGCCAGCCCGAACAGTAGAATCAGATCGACTGGGAGGAGTTATGGCATTCGCAAACTTTGCTTCCGTACAAGGCCCACTGCGCGTGAGCGTGTCACTGGCTATGGTGATGTTTATGCTGATCACAACCGCTCACTCTTACTTCGACGGCAAGCATTGGGCATCGGAGATCAAACAAGGCCGTTCGATCGTCCGCGCCGAGCACGGCATGGTCGCGTCGAGTCAGCCGCTTGCGTCGCAAGTTGGACTGGACGTCTTGAAGCGTGGCGGCAACGCCGTTGATGCGGCAATCGCGATGGCGGCCGTGCTCAACGTCACCGAACCGATGATGACCGGAGTCGGCGGCGATATGTTCGCGCTGGTCTATTGGGCGAAGACCGGGGAACTGAAAGGTCTGAATGCGAGCGGCCGCGCGCCTCGCGCTCTGAATCTCGATTACTTCGCAAAGAAGGGAATCCGGACCATGCCCGACAGCGGCATGGAGCCAATCACCGTGCCCGGCGCGTTCGACGGATGGGTGACGCTGCTCGAGAAGTACGGAACGGTGAAGCTGACTGAGTTGCTCTTGCCCGCGATCGAATACGCGGAAAACGGCTTCCCGGTGATGGGAAAGGCCGCCGCGGATTGGGCGGACTCCGTCGCGAAGCTCAAGAGGACTCCCGCTTCATCGTCGAACTATCTGGTTGACGGAAGAGCCCCCCGCGCGGGCGAGATTTTTCGCCAGAAGAACCTCGCTCGCACGTTTCGGACGCTTGCTCGCGGCGGTCGGGACGCCTTCTACAAAGGTGAGATCGCGCGCGCGATTGTCGACTACTGTCAAAAGAACGGCGGCTTTCTTTCGATGCAGGACTTCGCCGAGCACAAGTCGGAATGGGTCGAGCCGATCTCGACCGATTATCGCGGCTACAAGGTGTACGAGTGCCCGCCAAACGGGCAAGGGCTCACTGCATTGCTCACGCTGAACATTCTCGAAGGCTTCGACCTGTCCTCGATGAGCACGCGGCCGGACCTTTACTATCACACGCTGATCGAAGCTACGAAGCTTGCGTTCGCCGATCGCGGCAAGTACATAGCCGATCCGGCCTTTGCGAAGGTCCCGGTTGCGGAGTTGCTCTCGAAGGAATACGCAGCGGGCCGTCGAGCGCTGATCAAGCCCGATCGCGTAATCGAAACGCCTGAGCCGGGAGTCGTGATCAATCACAATGACACGGTTTACTTCACCGTCGTCGACAAGGACCGCAACGCGGTGTCGTTTATCAACAGCCTGTTTGAATCTTTCGGTTCGGGAATCGTGGCCGGCGATACCGGAATCGTGTTGCACGATCGAGGCTCAGGTTTCTCGCTCGACCCAAATCATGTGAACCGGCTTGAACCCGGCAAGCGCCCGTTTCACACGATCATCCCTTCGATGGTGTTCAAGGATGGAAAGCTACTCATGTCATTCGGCGTTATGGGCGGGGCAATACAGCCGCAAGGACACGTGCAGGTGCTGACGAACCTCATCGACATGGGGATGAACCTGCAACAGGCGATCGAGGCGCCGCGCTTCCGCTACATGAGCGGAAAACGCGTCCTGTTCGAAGACGCGATGACAGAACCGATCATCAGGAGCCTGATCGAAAGAGGGCACCAACGCGCGACGCAAGCGGGAGCCTCGATGGGCGGCGGGCAGGCCATTATGATCGATCCCTTGAGCGGCACACTGATGGGGGCGTCAGATCCGCGCAAGGATGGAATGGCACTCGGGTACTGATTCCGGGTTCCGGTTCAGAGTTCAGGGTTCCGGGTTCAGGGTTCAGAGTTCAGAGTTCCGGGTTCAGGGTTCAGAGTTCAGAGTTCCGGGTTCAGGGTACGTTTTGAGGTTATGGGTCGCGGCGGC